>NZ_DAONKG010000088.1:0-9476 GCF_035406105.1 Methanospirillum sp. | reverse complement strand
CGCCCAGAATCTTGAATGCATTCTGAACAGATTTGATGGCACATCCTTTGACGCCGAGCTTACCTTCACCCTGCTCACTCTTCCGGAGGGGCCACGGATTCAGGCAACATTTCGTGATATCAGCGAGAGAAAACGGGCAGAACGTGAGATGAGGGAGCAGATGGAGACGATCAAAGAGCTCCAGCAGCAGGAAATGACCATGATAAACCAAAACCCGCTGCCCCTCCTCCTCATGGATCTGGATCTTAAGATTCTGAAGGTAAATGAATCATTTATTGAGATGAGTGGATATACGGAGCAGCAGCTTCTTACCATGCGGGCAAACGACTTTAAGGTACTTGAAAAGAGCGGACAGGGCCTTCGCGATGCACTTAGATCCAAAAAAGCAGTGACCGGCCAACTGAAAGTCGATTTTCCAACAGGGATCCATCATATAGAACAGGATATCATCCCACTCCTTGATAAGCACCATGAAGTTGTCAGCATTATGTCCACATACAAGGACAAGACAAACGAGATTAAAAAGGAGCAGGAGATCCAGCGAATGATACAAGAGGCTGAAGAACATGCGAGGCTGCTTGATCTTGCTGCACAGGATATCGGAGATGCATTTGCCCTTGTATCAAAAGGAGATATGACAACTGAGATCCCAAAACGAGAGAATGATCCGCTCATAGCAGTAAAAGAGAACGCAAACAAGACCATTGCCGCACTCCGAAAAGCCCTGCAGGAAGTGAGTCGGGTCTCAACAAGCGTCTCGGAGAATATGGGCGAGATAAGTAAGGGATCATCTGACATTGCACGAGCAACGCAGGCTGTAGCCCGCAATACCATGCAGTCCTCAGAGATAGGAAAGAACCTCATCTCGCATATGGAGGATATCACCAATCAGATCTCAACCCTCTCAGCATCCAACGAAGAGATCACCAGCACCAGTCAGGAGATCCTTCGTCATGCCAGAGATGTTGCCACACGGGGGAGCGAGGCACAGGCCCTTGGCAATGAAGCAAACGAGAAGATGAGTCTGGTCATGAAGATCGCCCAGGAGAGTGTTGAGGATATTGAAGAACTCAACTCACAGATTCGGGAGATCAATAAGATCGTGAAGATGATCAACGATATTGCCGGACAGATCAATCTCCTTGCCCTGAATGCCGCAATTGAAGCTGCCCGGGCAGGAGATGCAGGAAGGGGATTTGCAGTTGTCGCAGGTGAGGTCAAAAATCTGGCCGCAGATGCCAGAAAGGCAACCGACCACATCAGCGACGTGATCACCGCAATTCAGCGAAGCAGTGAGAAGACCTCCACTGCGATCCGGTCCTCACACTCGGAGATTGCTGTCGGTGTTGAGAGTGTGAATAAGACGATTGAGTCTTTAAACATCATGGTTAGTGGCGCATCCGAAGTGACAAGAGATATGGGAGAGATCGTCCGAGCCATTGAGGACCAGGCAAACATAGCAACAGCCGTCGTCAATACTGCCCAGGAAGGGATTAATCTTACGAGTGAAAACCTTTCCCAGATCGAAGAACTCTCTGCCCTGGCCGAATCCGTAAGCGCTTCGGTCCAGGAGATCAACAGTGCTATTGTTGAGGTTGAAGGTCTTACGAGCGAACTTCGAACCCAGATTCAGGCATTTAAAATTTAAATATTAGAAAAAATTCTGGGTGGCATAGTAGTATTCACCATCAAATGCCACCCCAATCCCAATCTTTTCATGAGCAGGAAGAAGAAGTGCTTCTTTGTGCGGAGGACTGTCCATGAAGGACTCAATGGCCACCTGTGCTATCTCATAGGGATCATCATTTCGAATTTCCCCAAACCCGTAGACATTTTTCTCGACCGGAATCTTGACAATATTCTCTCCGATACCATAAAATTCCCTCCCATCAGGCAGAATGCGGAACTGATTATAGTGATGGCGATCTGCCCGGTCAGCCGGATCCTCACCGTCCGGATTGGTGTGATCAAAAAAGTTCCGCTTTGCCATATCCTTGCTATGTTCACGGGCAATATCATCAAGAGCAGGATCGCGAACCAGAGCGGGGAGATTTCGAAGGGCTCGTTCATCATTCGAAAGGTTGAGAATGATCTCTGCAATCTTCTCCGAGAACCATTCCTGAGGCCTTTTGTAGGTTCTCTCTATTGCTACCGTCCCCTGGGATATGACATCATTCTCCGGACACGGATCCGGAGTGAGCGAAAACCCCTGACCAAGGATTGCCCCGGCGGTATAATTCCCCGGCGGAATAGTATCAGGAATCGTTGTAAGCAGTTCACGATGAGCTGTTTCTCCGGGGCGAAGGAATGAGAACTGCACCGAGCCCATCGCATAATCCTGGGGAGTGATATTCTCATCAGAGGAGAGGTAAAAAGTTACTTTCCTGCTCATCGAGATCATCTGACCATTATTTACTGCAGTGACGCTTGCAAAAAATGGGCTGCCAGGTGCAGAAGAGGGCTGAACATCCAATGATATAAGGCTCATATCTGCTGCTGTATCCTCGCCGGCAACATACCATGGAATGATCAGAAGAAAGAATGCCCCAATGAAAAAACGAAACATACGATTGTTATCACACATATGTACTGCCAGTTGATTATGCCAGATATTGTCGGAGGTAAAAACCATTCAGGTTTCCGGTCAGCTAAAACCGGAACCATCGCATCATTACAATAGCATCCTCAGTATCTGCATAATATCCGCATATCTGAAAAACCGGCTCATACCCGAGTTTTGTATAGAACTGAATGGCGTTTGTATTGGATACCCGGACTTCCAGCTGCATGGCGGTGGCCTTTTGTATCATGGCGGCTTGTTCTGCCCTTCTGACCAGCCTGGTCCCGATACCCCTGCATCGCATATCCGGATGTACGGCAAGACTACAGATATGTCCGTACCGCTCCTCACCGGTATCCTCAACCCCGCAGATAATATACCCACAGATGGAACCTGACGATTCAGCAATGAACACGGTGTCTGAAAAGGTTTCTATAGCCTCCTCGAGCGTTTCACGCGCCCAGGGATCAGGAAAAGAACTCTTCTCAATCTCCTGTACTGCTGAAATATCACCTTGAGCCATCTTTCGTATCCAAAGACTTCTTTCCTGCATCAAAGCCTGTACTTATCTGTCAGTGTTATCATATAGAAACAAGGGAAAATAGGTAAGAACACCTGGTGTCTTATGGTTCATATATATCCTTTTAAAGCAGTGCGGCCTGCCCCTGGAAAGGCCGAAGAAATCGCTGCCGTCCCATATGATGTCGTGAGTGCTGATGAAGCACGGGAGATTATAGAAAAGAATCCGCTCAGTTTTCTGCGAATTAGCAGGGCTGATGCACTATTACCAGACAAAGACCCGTATTCATCAGAAGTATACGAACTATCCAGGAAGATTTTTGATGAATATCTTGATTCCGGCCTCTTTATTCAGGATGAAACGGCTGCGATGTATGTTTATCGGGTTCATGATGGCCAAAGAACTTATACCGGTCTTGCCTGCTGTGCAGATACCAGGGAATATGAAAGTGGTGAGATTCGCAGGCATGAGCTGACAAGATATGACAAAGAGGAGGACCGGACCAGACATATCGATGCGATGAATGCCAACACCGGACCGGTTGTGCTTCTTCATGGCACGCATGCTGAGATCCGGGCAATCCTGAAGAGGTCAACCGAATCCCGTGAACCAGATATGGTAGCACAAGCGGCGAACGGGAGTGTCCATGAGATATTCACGATAACCGATGAGGCAGATCTTACCCGTCTGTATGAAATATTTGTCTCCATTCCGGCACTCTATATCGCCGACGGTCATCACCGGTGCAAGTCGGCAGTGAATGTTGTTGAGAAAAGATCACAGGGCGGAGGAAAAGTCCCGGAGGAGACCCATCATGTTCTGGCAGTGGTCTTTGCCGAGGACGAGGTTAAGGTTCATGGATACAGCAGATTGCTTACTGATCTCGCCCCCCTGACACCGGACAATTTTTTGAAAAAAATCTCTGACATTGCCCACGTGACGTTGTATGGGGATGCAGACCGGGCGCAGTTTACCCTTGTTCCAAAGATAGGCGGAGGAAATGACCATGTCTTTCATCTGTACCTGAAAGGAAAATGGTATGAATGTGTCATCCCCCGCAATCCGAAGATAACCGATATCAGAGCTCTTGATGTGAGTGTTCTGCAGGAACAGATTCTGATCCCTTTCCTTGGTATAACCGATCCACGAGGGGATCCACGGCTTTGGTATCTTGGAGGAGCCCGGCCGGTTCGTGACCTGATGACAAAGGTAGACAGCGGAGAATATGCTGCAGCCATCGCCATGCAGCCGGTGGATGTCAGAACCGTCTTTTCAATTGCAGATGCCGGGGGTATTATGCCACCAAAATCAACCTGGTTTGAACCAAAATTATTAAGCGGGTTGTTGATTCATCTTCTTGAATAAACTATTCATTTTTTTAAAAAGATAAAAATCTCTTTTTCAGAGTTCCGCTGCCTTGATGGTGTAGGCTGTCGGCGGTACCGGAATCGTGACATTCAGATCATCCGGAGCCTTCACATCGGTGACTGATGCGATATACCCGGCATACTCTGAAGGTTTAATTCCTGCAATCATCATGTCCTTTCCGGTGTATGACCGTGCCGTCAGGCGGTAATTCCCGCTTCCGCGTTTTCCATAAATCTTCACATAGTAGAGTTTCTGTTCATCAGGATGGGAAATTCCGACATACGCATTACTTCCAAGGCCGATATCCGCAGCGATTGCAACACAGGGATTATACTTTGGATTGCATGCCTCGTATACAAAAAGATCGAGATCAGGCTCGCAATTCCTGGTCGTAAACAGATTCACATCAGAAGAAGTCTGCATCAGGGGGGCACTGTCATCACACGGACCTGACAGGACCCATTCAACAAAGGAACGGTTCCCCGTGAGCCGGTACGCAAATGTCTTCGATTCACCGGCATTTAAAAATCCGGTCTGAATATTATCCCGGTACACCATTGCCGGAGCACAGTCTGCCTGATTGTAACAGGGCCCTCCGTAACAGGTGGTTGTTATCGGGCACTCTTTATCAATGACAATCGTATACTCAGCAAATCCCTTCATCGATTCAACAACAACAAACCATTCTCCTGATTCAAGATGGATCTTCTGTGATGAAGCAGGTTTTGGGGAACTTACATCCGCATTCCTGGTTACATGAATGGCGGATGGGACCCACGTACTTGAAGCCTTTTTTGCATACAGAGAAAATTCACTCCCCTGATCTCCTGATAGAGAGATTGTTGCAGTGCAGGGAACCTGAATTGTATACATTTTATTCTGTCCGGCATACAGGGCATTGGTAAATGCTTCCGATGACGCGCCACATACGAAACATGGCAGCGAGATTAGCATGAAAGCGAAAAGGAAAATGAATAATTTTTTCTTATTTTTCATACGTGACCCATCCAGCTCTTCCTGTGTGATCTTGAGCATCAGGGTAATGAATCTTACCAAATGAACGTCTGAAAAAAGAGAGTTATTCCGTTGAAACCGGAACAAATTCAGCCGTTGGAGCTGCAACTGAAGTAGTTACGGCAGTATCAGCTCCGGATCCGGTTCCCACACTTGAGATGGCAACCGAAGAGGATGTGGCAACCACCGGTGCTGATGCAACGATAATTGGAGTGTCTCCAAAGCACTTGTAGCTGTTCATCCTCAAATTATACGATCCACTGCCACTGCGTGCATAGACCATTACGTAATAGGTGGAACCACGCTGAGGGTTTGAGATCGAAACATACGCATTCGGGCCGTTGGCATAGTAATTGGTGTTGCAGTACGAATACTGGGGGTTACAGTCCTTAAACACATAGATATCAAAGTTCGGATTAAATGCGCTGCCGCTAAAGACCTGACCGGCCATCGAAGAGATGATGATCGGGGTTGAACCACTGCCAGATCCGGTCAGAATCCATTCGATCTGGGATCGCCCGTCTGTTGGAATATAATACCCATAGACTGCAGCCTGACCTGGATAGAGGAATCCGGATCGATCAACCGTCTTGTATGGACTGCATGGCCCTGGGATTGGCACCGGGGGGGATGAGGGGATCGGACCTGGCGGGAAGCAGTTGGTATCAGCGGTTACGTATGCCGTACCACTGCCGGATCTGGCATAGACGACAACGCACCACAGGCCCTGATCCAGATACAGGGTAGCAGTCCCCCCAAGACCGCTTGCATAGGCAAATTTGTCGTAATGAGACATGATGTACTCATTTGAGGGACAGGTCCCGGGAGATCCATAATTTTTCATTGCATAGAGATCAAATGCTGCACCATAGGGTGACTGGACCGTGATTTGTGAACCACAGTACCCGCTCACCCCGATTTCATGCATTGCCGATGAGCCCTGCCAGAGCCTGTACGACTTTGGAAAGTCGGTTGTGTATGCACTGGCTGATGATACCACCAGGGCACAGACGATAAGTATCAGGAGAGCTATTCCGGTATACCATATTTTCTTCATAATGAAATCCTCCTCAAGGCAGATGCCTTGCTTTCTTTGTAACTTCCGTACCGGATCTGATAATTCTTTTGAATAAATCCATGTTCCGAAATTCCGGAACAAAAAAAGAGATTCCGGAGATTATTCCGGCTGAATCATTGATTAATAACTATATCTGCAGATGGAGCAGATACTTCTGAACCAGATCCGGTATCATCCGATGCAACTGATGCGGTTGACATGGCTGCCTCCATTCCGGCAGATGCAACGATGATCGGCGTTGTGCCACACTTGTAACTGTTCATCTTCAGATTAAACGTTCCACTGCCACTGCGGGCATAGACCATTACATAGTAGGTTGAACCACTCTGCGGTGGAGCGACTGATACATAGGCATTGGGGCCATAGGAGTAGTACCGGGTGTTGCAGTATGAATTCTGCGGATTGCAGTCCTTGAAGACATACAGATCAAAGGTACTGCCACCGTATGAGCTGCTTTCAACTGACGGTCCTGCAGATGCCACGATGATCGGGGTGCTGCCACCGCCTGATGAGCTCATTGACCATTCAATCTTTGAACGCCCGTCAGTCGGGATATAATACCCATAGACTGCCGCCTGACCCTGGTTTAAGAATCCGGTCCTGGTATCTGACTTATAAACACCACAGGGGGTCGGATACGGGGTTGGATACGGAGTCGGATACGGACAGGTAGAGGTAACCCGCAGGGAGTATGAGCCACTACCGGAGAATCCGTATACCACAAGACACCAGGTACCTGCTTCAAGGGTCATGGTTGCCGTTCCGCTGTACCCGTATGCTACTTTATCATAATTGTACAGGATTGAATTGGGTGAAGGACAGGAACCATATCCCCACTTCTTCTTTGCATAGAGATCAAACCGGGCACCATAGCTGGAGACCACCGTTGCCGTTCCCGGACAGTTTAAGGTGACTTCATACACCTGAGAAGTCTGACCCTGCCAGAGTGATGCCTGTTGTTCACTTAATACACTCATCTCTTCCGCTGATACTGATACTGCCACCAGAGCACATACGATAAGCATCAGACAGGTGATGCCAATTTTCCAGAAGGTTCTCATCATTCCACTCCTCAAGGCGTATTGCCTTGTGATGAAACATACTCTCATATGTGACCTTATAAGGCTTGTTGTCAGGAAATATCAGGAGTACAGAGTTTTTTACAAAAAGGAAAAGGCACTATGAATGACCATATCCAAGGCGCCAGGGAAGCGAATGGAGATAAACAGAAAAAAGGTTTACCTGGTTATCACATGCTCACCGGTGTAGAGTGAGACCACGCCACCTATCACTATTACTGCAGGCGGACGGACCTTGCGTTCAAGTGCTAATTCAGCGATGGTATTCAGTATCCCTATCGTCTCACGCTGATCAGGCCGAAGTCCGCGCTCAATGACAGCAACAGGGGTTGCACCATCCATTCCGTGATCAACCAGAAATTTCGCAATTTTGCCAAGGTTTTTCACACCCATCAGGATAACGATCGTGCCCCGTGACCGTGCAAGCCACTCCCAGTCTATAGCCGATTCCTCTTTTGTCGGATCCTCATTCCCCGTCAGAATGGTTACCTGTGATGCAAATCTCCGGTGGGTTACCGGTATTCCAACCGATGCCGGAACTGCGATGGCACTCGTCACGCCAGGTACAACTTCCACCGGTATGTTATGCGCCCTCAGCGTCTCCAGCTCTTCGCCGCCCCGTCCGAAAAGAAACGGATCTCCACCCTTTAATCTGACAACCTTCCGACCCTCGTTTGCATATGAGACCATCAGATTCTCTATCTCATCCTGCTCGAGGGTGTGATTATCCCCATACTTCCCGACATCTATCTTCTCAGCATGTGCCGGAAGACTGGCCAGTATCTCATCACCCGGCAACTGGTCATAGAGGATGACCTCCGCCATGTCCAGAACCTCACGTGCCCGGCGTGTCATAAGGTTCAGTCCACCCGGTCCTGAACCGACAAGGTATACTCTTCCTTTATCATTCATGTGTTATTCCCAGCCTCTGGTACGCCTCATTGATCAAATCTCCTGCCTTCTCCCGTACTTCCTGACCAAATCTGACCGCGTCATCAATATCTGCAAGGGTCCGCTTCCGTCTGAAGCTCCGGTCACCTTCAAGGGAGAGAACCTCTGCAATCATCAGCCGGTCATGACAGTAAATACCAAGCGGAGTAAAGCATCCTCCACCGATCACCTCCATAACCCTTCGTTCAAGCATCGTATCAATCCGGGTTTTTTGATCATCCAGTCCGGATATGATATCCGTTATTTCTGGATCCGTTCTGGTAACGACTGCAATCGTCCCCTGATTTGGTGATGGCACATGCAGGTGCGGGTCTAGCTCGTATCCAGAAAGGTTCAGGGAGAGCCGTTCAAGACCTGCTTTTGCAAGCAGAATTCCATCATACACACCACTCCTGAGCTTTGAGAGCCGGGTATCCACATTTCCCCGGAGTGGCTTAATAGCAGTCCAGGGGAGATTGCGACGACACTGAGCGGTTCGTCGTGTGCTGGAGGTCCCAAGAATCGTAATATCAGTCAGATCATGGTCCGTAACGATGAAATCACACGGAGAATCACGGGGCAGAATAGCCGCGGTAATAAGACCTGCCGGCCGTGCCGCCGGGATATCTTTCATCGAATGAACCGCAAGATCGATCCGCTTCTGCTTAAGGGCATCATCAAGAGCCCTGACAAATACTCCCTGTCCGCCGATCTCATGGAGGGGAACGCCGGTCTGTTCGTCACCGGCGGTCGAGATGAACACCAGCTCAGTCTCCTCTCCCAGATCATGCAGCAGACTACAGACTTTTTCAGCCTGAGCCCGGGCGAGCTGTGACGCCCTGGTACCTACCCGGAGAGGCATGATGCATACGCCGAAGAGAGGTATTCAACATCCGAATCAGAATGGGCTACTGAGAGAAAGTTTGT
>NZ_DAONKG010000087.1:0-9502 GCF_035406105.1 Methanospirillum sp. | reverse complement strand
ATACAGCCGGGAAACCGGTCGGTTTCCAATATTCCCCTCTCACCGCCGGAGATAAAAGCCCGGTTCTGTGCAGAGGTATCCCGAAAATAAAATATTAGTCAGACCGTGAATTTACCGGTCTCGGCATTCAGTTTTTCTGCAGCAGAATGAACCTGGGTGATCTGTTCTGATATCTGATCGATTGCCGCCGCCGCCTCTTCACTTGCTGCTGCTGCTGCAACCGCGTCCTTTGCAGTCCCTGACACCAGCGTATTGACCTCATTGATGGATGCCGTGATCTCCTCAACCGCCGCTGCCTGCTGCTCTGCTGCTTTTGCAACATTGTCCATCTGAAGACTGATGGTATTGACCGAATCGATGATTTTATTGAAGACTTCAAGCGTCTCATTCAGGGCCCGTCCTCCCTCTCTGACAACCTGAACGCTCTTGTCCATAGTATCTGATGCTGCCTGCGTCTTTTTTGTCAGCCCTTCGATCATTTCAGAGATATTCTCAGCGGACTGTCTGGATTCAAGGGCCAGGGATTTTACTTCACTTGCAACAACAGCAAATCCCCTGCCCGCTTCTCCCGCACGTGCAGCCTCGATTGCTGCATTCAGGGCAAGGAGGTTTGTCTGTGAGGCAATGTCTGAGATAACAAGGGATATCTTACTGATCTTCTCCATCTCCTCCATAATCTCATGGACAAGGCCGGTAACCATATCAGTCGAACTGGTGATCTCTTTCATTCCCTGTTCTGCTTCCCGGGCGAGAGCAGATCCCTTCTTTGAGAGCGTGTTTGTATCAGAGGATATCTGGTTCACCTCACCGGTCCGTGCAGACACATCAGAGACATTCACTGCCAGATCCTCCATGGCCCGCAGAATCTGGGAGAGGCCCTCCCCTCCCTGCTCTGCTTTCAAACTCACGTTCTGGGCGATCTCTGCAAGGAGTGAGGATCCTGATGAGATATCCTTAATACTCGATGATGCCTGGGTTGTTGCCTGGTTGAGCACCTCAATCTGTTTGGTGATGATGGCAATTGCATCAGATACATGATGGCCGACATCATCAAGAGCCTGTTGAAATGCCTTCCATTCCCCGGTGTACCTGATATTTGTGTTCATCCGCCGGGTAAAATCGTACGCCGCATATCCATTCGAAACCTCCATGGCCTCATGAACCGGGACGATAACCGAGTCAAGGGTTTTATTGATCCCCTCAATAATCGCCCGGAAATCGCCTTTATGCCGGGATGGATCTGCACGCACCGTCAGGTTTCCCTCTGAACCTGAAGTCACGAGCATATCAACATCAGCGATAACATTCCTGATGTTATCACGCATCCTGATAAGTGGGCCATGCATCTGATCCCGGTCAGATGCCTGCATGATATCAGCGGTCATATCACCGTCTGCTATCCTGGTGACATAAATGATAAGACCATTCAGCCAGTCATGGACCGCATTAATGGCATCCTTAATCTTTGCATGGTCACCGACACATTCGATAGAAACCCGTTCACTCAGATCCCCTTTCCGAATCTTCTGAAGAATGCGGTTTCCGGCACGGATGGGGGTGAGGATGGCATCAAGCATCTCATTTATCCCTTTGATGGTTTCTGCAAACTCACCGGGGAAGAGATCCGGATTCCCGCGATTTGCCAGGTCTCCCCGTTTTGCAGCGTCTACCATCCGGGATATCTCTTCATGAACCTTCTTGGTGATATCTGCAACCCCGTTGACTGCCTGGCGGATTTTTTCATGCTCACCAGAATATTCCTGAATAATCCCGGCTGACATATCCCCTTTTGCAATCTTCTGAAGGACCTTGTTCATGTCCCTAAAGGGATGGAGAATGCTATCCAGCATGGCATTGATACCGGTCATGAGTTTATACATGTCCCCTTTGTATTCCTCGCTGGAGAGACGTGCCCGGAGATTTCCCTTTTTCATCTCTTCTGCAAGAGTGAGAATATCGTTGATTGCATGATGCTCAGCGGTGTTGTCAACAATGGTGAAAATCAGATACGGAGAGTCAGAATACTCTGACTGGCGGATAGTAACCTTTCCTGAGATTTCAGACCTGTCAAACCTGGTAAAAACCCATTCAAACCGTGTGTTCTTTCCAGGTTGAACAGAGTGGAGAAGGGTTTGAATCATCCCGGCAGATGAAGAGCCGTCAGGCTGCGCTGGAGGTGAGATATCTGACAGGAACAATCCCTTCAGTTCTTCAGGCTGGCGCGCTTTGAACAGGCTGACTGCGGAGGTATTTGCAAACATGATCCTGTTATCTTTCAGAACGAGAAGAGCGGTCGGGATATCATTCAGGATCATCTGGCATTCCTGATTCTGATACCCTGACCGGGATGTATTGAGATGTGATGAATCCGCCATAGTTATCAGATTTTTCCCCGGTTTCAGATAATCATGATTGAATTGGCGGATAACAAGAAAAAGGTAATGAGGGATTAGCTTTTCAGGGCTGTCTCAAGTCTCTGGTTTACCGTGTCCCATCTGACAATATTCCAGAAGTTCTCGATAAACTTTGCCCGGTCATTCAGGTAGTCCAGGTAATATGCATGCTCCCAGACATCAAGGACCATCAGAATGCGAAATCCTGGGAAAATATTCACGTTGTGCTTTTCGACCTGCATGAGCAGCAGTCGCTGTGTTCCAAGACATACGGACAGGACTGCCCATCCGGATCCCTCAACCGAGGAAGCTGCCTGTGTAAATTCCTTCTTAAACCGGTCAACGGATCCAAAGTCCCGTTCTATCCATGCAGCTAGGGTTCCTGCCGGAACTCCTCCTCCTCCCTTCCCGGCCGGGGCAAGGTTTTCCCAGAACAGGGTATGAAGCCGGTGCCCTCCGATATGGAAAGAAAGCTCCTTGAGTAGTGCTTTCTGATCAAGATCGGTCCCTTCACTTCGTGCCTTCTCCAGTTTCTCAAATATGATATTTGCACCGGTGACATAAGCCTGATGGTGTTTCTGATGATGCAGGGTCAGCTGTTTCTCCGAGATAAATGGCGCAAGAGCTCCATACTCAAAGGAAAGGGCTGGCAATGCATACTTTTTCGAATCGTCCATATGATTCCTCCTGATTGTGGATAGTCTGCATCAGTACTTAAGGCCATCGAATCGTATCATCCAGGTATCCGATACGGTAACATGAGCAGTAGGACCATATGTTGTATGGATATCTATACGGTGGATATTCCCCATTCACGGGTCCTTGATACCTGCCTGCTGGGAGAGTTGTTCCATCCGCTCCGCATCGGAAAGGATGTGTCCTGCCGGTACAGTATCGCTCATGCCTGTGTTCCAACAGGCGAGAAGACCCTCCCTCACCGGCTTATCCGGTCATCGGAGGTGTATTTTATTCTCTCCGGATCCGGGATCATGCATGTGGGTGATGAAGCAGAAGAGATTGGGCAGGGACAGATGGTCTATATCCCACCAGGAAAGACCCAGTGGATTGAGAATAATGGTCCTTGCGATCTGCTTTTCCTCGCAATATGTGACCCGCTCTGGAGAGAGGAGGATGAGATTCTTGTTCCATCGGAAGAATCGGCTCAAAAGAAGGGTGAGGATGATCCATTCATGCTCGCAGCACTTTTGGAAGCAGAGCAGGGGAGAAAAGAGGGAGGTATTCCCATCGGGTCTGTCCTGGTCAGGGATGGCCTCATCATCGGGAGGGGCCATAACAGGCGGGTTCAGAATGGAGATCCGATGATGCATGCAGAGATTGACTGTCTTAGGAGTGCAGGACGGATCGGTTCCTACCACGATTGTACTCTCTATTCCACCCTCATGCCCTGCTTCCTTTGTGCAGGTGCAGTGGTGCAGTTTCAGATTCCCCGTGTCATCGTTGGGGAATCACGGACCTTTCCAGGAGCCCGTGATTTCATGGAGGCCCACGGAGTACGGGTTATTGATTATGATCTTGAGCGGTGCAGGCTCATGATGGAGACCTTTATTCAGGAGTACCCTGACCTCTGGTATGAGGATATTGGGGAGAAATAATATCAAAATGTGCTTTTGAATGCTCTCATTTCGACACAAAAAAATTATTTTTTCGCCGTTACCACATCAGAAACCGATGCAGCATACGGGTACAATCCTTTAAACCTGACCTGAAGATCTTCAGGGGGTGAAGCTGCCGGTCTGAAGAAGGAGTATGTCCCGTCCCGTTCGGTTCTGGTCACTTTTAGATACTGAAATTTTCCTGGTGTTGCACCCGCAGCAGTGGACTCAAGAACTACCCATTTGTTTCCGAGCGGCTCACCGGTGCTGGTTATTAGGGTGCCGGTAATGAAAAAGGGCTGTCCTGGCAGGGGCTTGGCAGGGTCCAGGGCGATCGAGATCATCGTTGGTATCCGGTTCTCCATGGGTTGGGCACTGACAACCCCGGTCACCATGAGAGACAGACAGAAACAGATGAGGACTGCCGCTCCTGCTTTCATCCAGGTTTCAGATAGGTATTCCATACCTGGTACTGTATCACCGGATATTATCAGGTTGTCTGTCCCGGGTACAATCTGCCGGTCCGGACGCACAGGCCAGGTTCATGCAATCACACCGGATCCCAGCATTCAGATGATCTTCTGGTGCATATGCCCGTATGTTCTACACCGGCTATGGCACCATTTCAGACCGGTGAGTAGTCTGTTCTCCGTTCAATCAGGGGACGGCCAAGATCCCCGGCGATATATTGCATCTCTTTTGGATCCAGAAACTCACCTGTCTTTGCACCGGCTGAAGATGATATGCTCTCCTCATATAAGGTCCCCCCGATGTCGTTTGCACCTGACATCAGACCAATCTGCACCATCTTCAGCCCGAGTTTTACCCATGACACCTGGATATTGGTAAAATTATCCAGAAAAAGCCGGGATACCGCGATCATCAGCATATCCTCCCGCCCGGTCGCCCCGGGCCGTGCCTCTCCTTTTTTATAAAGAGGTGTTCCGGGGTGGATAAACGATAGCGGAACAAATTCCGTAAATCCATGAGTCTCATCCTGAATATTCCGAAGAATATCCAGATGGGCCACCTGATCCTTAACTGACTCACAATGACCGTACATGATCGTAGCGGTCGAGAAAAGGCCCACCTCATGTGACTCGCGGATGATCCTGATCCATTCGTCTGTAGATATTTTTTCAGGACAGGTGGTCTGTCTGACATCATCGACCAGGATTTCCGCAGCCGTTCCGCATAAGGTCCCGACGCCTGCACCCCGGAAAGCCTCAAGTACTTCCCGGGTTGTACATCCGGACTTTGTGGCAGCATATGCCACCTCCATCGGGTTTGAGGCATGGATATGAATTCCTGGTGCATGATGTTTTATCGTTTCATACATGGACAGGTAGGAATTGAGATCATACGCAGGATGAAGACCGCTCACCGTACATATCTCTGTCACCCCGCGTGATGCAGCCAAAGCAGCTTTTTGCCCGATCTCGTCCAGATTAAGCTCATATGCCTGCGGATCTCCTGGTTTGCAGGAAAAACCGCAAAAACCGCAGGTGTTCACACAGAGGTTTGAACAGTTGATGTTCTGATTCCTCACCCAGGTGATGGCATCCCCGCATTTTTCTTCCCGCAGTGCATCCGCAGCGGCGACAATAAGAAACGAGGAGCGGTCTTTTATTTTAAAAAGACGAACTGCCTCGTCACAGGTCAGACGATGTCCTTCACTCACATCGTCCAGAAGGGTTTTTAGATCATGAATCTCGGTCACGGTTCTCATCATACCGTATCATGGTGCATAAGCATCAATCTTTACCTCCGATGTGGTGCAGGGCATCTGGACGGGAGAAGAGCAAATCGTGCCTTGGGGTGCCTGCACATACATTCTTGTGATAGAAATACAAAGTACTATCATTACTAATATCCGGAGTGGGTTTGATTAGAAACAGAGAAGATGAGCTGGATGAGGAAATACTGGAATCCGAAGGAGAAGGTTCTGAAGAAGAAATAATCAGGGTACGTCTCCCTAAAAAAGCCAATAACGAACAGTTTGCAATTGCTGAGCTTATGATGGGAGCAAACCATATCAGAGTCAGGTGCTCTGATGGTGTCACCCGTCTTGGCAGAATCAAAGGAAAGATGAAAAAGCGGGCCTGGATACGTGAGGGAGATATTATTATCATTGTTCCTTGGAGTTTTCAGGATGATAAGTGCGACATAACCTATCGGTATACGCCTCCCCAGCGGGACTGGCTCCGTCGGAATAATTATCTCTAACCTGAATTATTCTGATTTTTCCTGCCATTTATTGTTTGACCGCCATTTCTTATTCAGTATGGCAGATATGAGTGATGTCTTCCTCCGCCAATTCGTACAGGTCACGCAGGTACAGATATCAAATTATCTCCGATTCTTTATGACGTTTTGACATACATATGAGGCATTTTTGCTTATCGAATAATCACTGCGTGGGTTAAATCAATCGCTTCTCATGAGCACAATCATTTTATTGCTCTCCAGTCATCTAGAACATAATGATATCAGTCCTCTGTGTGGACGATGAGCCAAATATGCTCTTCTTATCAAAGACATTCCTTGAGAAAACCGGAGAATATGTCGTTGATATGGCCTCATCCGCACAGGAGGCATTTACGCTTTTACAGCACAACGGGTATGATATTATTGTATCGGACTATATCATGCCTGGCATCTCCGGTCTGGACCTGCTCCGCACATTGCGAAAACAGGGAAATCAGATTCCGTTTATCCTGGTATCCTGCCGGGGTCAGGAGATGGAGATTGTTGAGGCCATTAACGAAGGGTTGTCCGGGTATCTCACCAAAGAAGGTGACCCTGCGTATAATTTTGCCATGCTTTCCCACCGGATTAACCAGGTTGTGTCCTTGAAGCGGTCAGAGGAAGGATGGAAGGCAAGTGAGGAGCGGTTTCGGTTTTTGTATACACACATGGCTGAGGGGGTTGCCCTCTTTACCCTTGTCCGCGACAGGAATGGAAATCCGGTTGATTACCGGTTCGAAGAGGTAAATCCCCGGTATGAGGAAATTTTTCAGTATACAGCCGAAACTGTCAGGGGGAGATGTATATCAGAGCTTATCGGGTCTGTTCCCAGTCTTAAGGAGTGTAGTCAGGTCGTAGATACAAAAAATCCGGTTTTTTTTGAGAAATATCTTGCAAAACCAAAAAAGTATTTCACCATATCTGTCTCTCCCTGGCTTTCAGACGGGTTTGCGATGATCTTTACCGATATCACACGCCGGGTCACGGCTGAAGAACAATTAAAGGAGACGAGTGCGTATCTGCAAAACCTGCTCAAGCATGCCGGGACTCCTATTATTGTCTGGGACAAAGGAGGGCATATCAATCAGATAAACCAGGCGTTTCAGGACCTGACCGGATATTCCCAGGATGAACTGATCGGGAAGACGATCCGCTGCATTCTTCCGGAGCATGATATCGAACGACTCTTCACAATCATCCATCTGACAAGCCTGGGCATGCATCTGGAAGCTGCTGAGATTCCCATCAGGATAAAAACCGGTGATATCAGGATACTGAAGTGGAACTCTGCAAATATTACGGGTAACCAGGGATTACTGCGGGTAACCATTGCTGTTGGGGTTGATATCACGAGACAGAAGGAGCTTGAGGAGGAGAATACGACCGCAGTATTTCAACTCAAAAAGAATCTTGCAGAGCTTGCCATTTTAAATGACGGCATCAGAAACCCGCTTGCGGTGATCCTTGCCTGTGCAGAGTTTCAGGATAAGACCTCCTATTCCCGCATTACCCACCAGGTCTGGGAGATAGACAGGATGATCGATCAGCTTGACAGCCGGTGGATAGAATCAGAAAAGATTCTCAAGTTTCTTGAGAAGCATTACCGGATCGGGTATTCCGGTCCGAAAGAGGAAAACCCGGGTCCATGAGATACTGAACCCATGTCTGGGTAACCATCACAGAGCAGAACTTTTTTATGCACCGGTTTAGTCATGGTGTCACGATTCGGGAGTTCACGACGGAACATTAATCATTGTATCGATGAGATCACCCATCTAATGATCTCGGTGCTTTTTGTTGATGATGAACCGGTCCTGGTTGACATCGGGCGTATGTTTCTCGAGCGGGCAGGAGATTTTTCGGTGACCGGGGTTCTATCAGGACGGGAAGCGGTCACGCTTCTAAAAGAGAATGCCTATGATGTGATCATCTCCGATTATCAGATGCCTGGGATGAATGGCATTGAACTGCTCCGGTTTGTCAGAGAGCAGTGCGGCGATATCCCGTTTATTCTCTTTACAGGACGGGGGGATGAGGCGGTTGCAGGAGATGCTGTCAATCGGGGTGTTGACTTTTATGTGCAGAAAGGGGGGGATCCAAAGCTTCAGTTTGCGGATATCGCACACAAGATTGAGACAGCGGTGGAGAGAAGACGGGCTCTGTTGGCAATAAAAGCATCAGAAGAGCGGTTTCATGACATTATTAATTTTCTTCCTGACGCAACGTTTGCTATCAATACCGAGGGGATCATTATCGCCTGGAACCGGGAGATTGAGCGGATTACCGGGACCAGGGCTCAGGATATGATAGGGCGGGGTGCCTATGCCCACGCAGTTCCATTCTATGGATCACGACGGCCGATGATTGCTGATCTGCTCCTTCATCCTGATCCGGCCACAGAGCAGGTATATCCCTCTCTTCACCGGGAGGAATCCATCATTACTGCGGAGGGGGTGCTTTACATACATGAAAAAAGGCACTATTTCCTTGCCCGTGCATCGTTCCTGTATCAGCACGGAATAATTACCGGGGCAATTGAAAGCCTGAGAGATATTACCCGGCAGAAAGAGTCTGAAGAGAAACTCATGCGCATTATAGATCATCTGCCTCTTGGTCTGCAGATTTTCAGGATAGAAAAGGACGGACGTCTGATCTGTTCTGGCGGGAATCCGGCTGCAGAGGAGATGGGCGGTGTTGGCGGGAGGTGTGCTCCCGGAAGATCTCTCGAAGAGGTATTTCCTGATGATGACGGGAAAATAGCTGCCATATGCAGGAAGATTGCCATGGAGGGAGGGCGTGACTGCATGGATAATGTTGGTCTGCCCGTTGATGGCAGCATAAAGCGGTATAATATCAGGATGTTTCAGATCGACCCTGGAGAGGTTGCGCTTCTGTATGTATAATTCAGGTACGGAAATGATTTTATGTACCTGATACAAAAGTGAGGGATAGTATGGGCCATTCAAGAAAATACGAGTTTAAATGGGAACTTTTAGGGGATATTGAGAAGGGAAGACCAAATCTTGGGAATATGACCCGGCTTGAAGTGTACCGGCTCATGCAATATTCTCTCCGCGATGTGCTTGAGCAACGGTACGGTGATGCCGAGGCAGATGCGATATTCCGCGAGGCCGGACGACTTTCTGGAAGGGAGTTTTTTCACCATCTGTTGTCTGGGTGTCAGGAGATGCATGGGTTTATCCGGAAGTTTCAGGAATCGCTGCGGGAGCTTGGTATTGGTATCCTGCG
>NZ_DAONKG010000086.1:0-9557 GCF_035406105.1 Methanospirillum sp. | reverse complement strand
AACACGACGGATACAGGCCGTATGTACCAACCTTCCTCAAACTTCGCCCCCTGCATACCGACGATTTCAGGTTACAAGTGACGCCGATCCACCCGGGCTAGTCCCCATAATTATGCTGCAGCTACGGAATAAAAACTTCCCCTCCTATTTTTTCCTGCCATGATGTCAGAATGCGATCATTTTTCCTGAATGATTCTTTATCAAAGGGGTCGAATACGGTCAGTCGTCTGCCGGGAGGAATTTCAGGTCCTAGAAATTCATACGATCCATGATATACCTGAATCAAGATTTTTTCTCCTTGCGCGGTGCAGATCAGGACTGGTTTCAAAGACCAGACTTTTGGTCTTTTCCCGATCTCTTCATGGATAGTTATGGTATTAATTCCCAGTTTTTTCTGATTTATCCGTATTGTCTGGATTGCACTCCAGACTGAAGCATGCCACACATCACACATCACAATCCTTGGAACACCAAACAGTGCTGCACTGATGCCGAGTGTCCCCGGACCTGCACATGCGTCAATAAAGACGTCCGGATGTATCTGCCTGACATGCTTTTCTACACTCAGTATCTTGGGATCAATACCTTTTGGAAACTCGATGTGCATGAATGCCTGCTTTTTAATGACGACGACCGGGCCTTTTCCTGAGAGAAAGATATCCTCCCTGACATCACACCCGCATACAAGTGCCCCTTCATGGACTGATGGTTCCTGTCCTGTTATGATGTCCCCCGGACCAGGCAGTTCCTGCATATGGGTGATGATTCCGCACAATTCAGGAATGAGTGTGTATGCTTTCTCTGCAACCGGAGCAGGGATACAGTCAGAGATGATCAGAAGGGACCGGGGTGGGAGCATAGGAGGTCGGCGAAGAAAAAGACCAGGGCATATGAGCGGGGTTCCGATGGATGAGAGCGGTTCACTGCCTTCAAACACCCCTTCGGTGTGTAAAATCCGGTATATTTCTGCCATCACATCGTCGATAAATCGGCGGTTACACTGGCAGGGACCGGAAATAACCTCCCCGGACAGGACTGGCCTATCTTTATCCCATGGTCTTGGGTTGCATTGTGGGCAGGGTGCAAACACCTCTGTGGGGCGTTGCGTGATATCTTCAGAACAGATAAGATGGTCCTCACCACAACAGGGACATTTCATTGCAGTACCATGACCATCTGTACGTAAAAAATACAGGTCATGGGCCTGATGCGATTCGAACGCATGACCGCCCGGTTATGAGCCGGGCGCTCTCACCGCTAAGCTACAGGCCCAAAAAATGAGACGCCGCCAACAGGACTCGAACCTGTGACAAACTGGTTAACAGCCAGTCACTCTACCAACTGAGTTATGGCGGCTCAGATGTGCTCTAATACGTATGAAGTAATGACTAATAAAGGTAATGGTAATCGTATCAGGATTTTAGGAATGCTTCATTCTCCGTACAATCCGGATAATCTCGTCAATATCATCGTTCAGATGCAGAAACATCTCCTCAGCTTTGGGTGTTACCATCGCTCCTGCACTTGAGGCGCGAATATATCCGCTGCTTTCAAGAACCCTGAGTGAATACCGAATCCGGTGCTGGGGAACATTCAGAAGTTCGGATAACTTGATTATACCGATTGGCTGATGTCCGGCAACAGCCCGCAGAACCTCGATGTGACGGGATGCGAGGTTGATATCCTCTTTGATCTTCTCAAGCATCGACGGTTCTTGCTCTTTATCCTGCATGATCATTCAGCCAGGCTTTTGTTTTATGATAATTTCTGGTGAAGATCACCGTCAGAATAACAGCCAGAATACAACTGATTCCTGCACCAGGAATCCTATATGCCTCTGGAAAGAGGAAGAGTGCAATAGGGATCAGTGCAAAAAACAGGATAACTCCGTTTAGAAGTACGGTAAGGTGCCAGAATCGCCACCTGAACTGCTCTTTTGAAGCATCATCCATTATAAATACATCACGTTTTGCGTAAAAGTACTTGTGGTCTGACATAAAACCTGTATGAGATGGACAGCCTTGATGACCTGATCAGGGATGCCGGCGCAGCAGCATATTGTCTGTATGCTTCATCTGATAATGCAGCAATGCGGCACATGACTCGGTTTGTAACACATGATCCGGTCACAATACTCAAAAGAATAGATAAACCCCCCCTCATGATCGTCCCCCAGATGGAAGCGGACCGGGCGTTGCGGGAGTCATTGGCAGATGTCCTTACCCGCCAGCAGGCAGGATATCTGGAGATATTTGAACATGAGAAAGACCCCTGGAAGATCCAGGCAGAAATGATTCACCGCCTGTGCGCCGGCCCGTATCTTGTTCCGCCCGACTTTCCGACAGCCCTCACTCGTGCTCTTGAATCATATGATACGGTGTATGTCGATTCATCATCAAGACTGACGGCTCATCGCGCAATAAAGACTCCGGAGGAGACTGGATGGATTATCCGGGCACAACGGGCTGCTGAAGCTGCAATGGACAGGGCAGTCAGTCTGATCAGGTATGCAGATATCAGATCGGGAGTGCTCTGGCATGAAGACTCTCCTCTCACATCTGATATCGTCAGGTATGAGATGAACAAGGTTCTGCTTGCTTATGACTGCACCGCCCGGGATACGATAGTTGCATGCGGACCGGAGACTGCTATGCCTCACTGCACGGGAAATGGTGAGCTCAAAGCCCACGCACCGATTGTAATTGACGTCTTTCCCTGTGATAATAAAACCGGATATCATGCAGATATGACAAGAACCGTCAGCCGGGGAGAGCCAGCAGGATCCGTGAGCGAGCTCTATACTGCGGTAAAGGATGCCCTTCTAATGAGTGAACGTATGGTCCGCGACGGGGTGTCCGGAGCTGCGTGCTACCAGGCGGTGCGTGATTACTTTTCTGATCTTGGGTACCGGTCGGATACGGAAGGTTTTATTCACAGCCTTGGACATGGTGTAGGTCTTGAGATCCATGAACAGCCTTCCCTGTCCGGCACGGGAGGATTATTGCATGCAGGAAATGTGATCACCCTTGAACCCGGTCTGTATTACCGCGATATTGGGGGTGTCCGGATTGAAAACCTGGGAATAGTGGAAAAGAGCGGTTTTTCACGAATTACAGACTACCCTCTGGAGATGGTTTTGTGAAAGAAGAGATATTTGACCGGTATATGCAGGCGGGGGCGGCAGCAAAGAAGATACTGACGGCAGGAGCAGGAAGAATACAGGTTGGCACATTATTATGTGATGTTGCGGACTTTGTCGAGGGTATGATCCTGGATGAGGGGTTTGGAATTGCCTTTCCAGTCAACATCTCTCTGAATGAATCGGCTGCTCATGACACTCCATCACCGGATGATACACGGGTCTTTGCAGAAGGCGATATGGTCAAACTGGATATCGGCGTGCATCTTGACGGGTATATAGCAGATACGGCCTGTACCGTAGACCTTGGAAATCAGCCGCTCTTGTGTGAGGCCTCCGTTGCTGCAAGAGATGCTGCTATTGAGGCAGTAAGACCCGGCGTTGCCATAGGCACCCTTGGTGGTATCGTAGCTCATGAGATTAAAAGCCGGGGTTTTGTACCGGTTGCAAACCTGACCGGTCATGGTCTTGATCAGTACTGCCTGCATACCGGGCCGAATGTTCCAAATATTCCGGGCGTTGGTGGTGCAGTCCTTGAAGAAGGAATGGTCCTTGCAATCGAGCCATTTGCATCCACCGGAACCGGTTTTGTCCATGACGGAAGAAGAGAGGAGATATTCAGTCAGATCGTGCGGCGTCCGGTCAGGCTTCCGGCTGCCCGTAAGGTGCTTCAGGAGATTGAGGGACGAAATGGCATGCCGTTTGCAAGGCGGCATATCCATGTGAAATCGGCAGACCTCGCCCTTGCCCGTCTGATGAAGGATGGCATAATCCGTTCATACCCGGTGTTATCAGATGTCCCGGGTTCTTTTGTCTCGCAGGCTGAACATACTATGATTGTAACCGGTGATGGCTGTATCGTCACCACTGCATGATACCGATTCTTCAGTGATGAAAGCATAGTATAAGGATTATCGAAATGACCCGTGATGAGGAGATCCTGGATCTGATAGAACTGCTCCTGACTGCAGAGATTTACAACCAGTACCCCAATCTGAATGTCAATGATTTGACACCGCTTGCCCGTGAGGTGTATGGTATTCATTCCATAGATGGCGAACGGACGCCGGTTGTTGTGGCAGAGAGTGCGCTTCAGCGCGTGCTTGGCATTCCTGATGCGCATCTCAGGCTCGATAAACATCCTCTCACGCTCTATGAAGAGTTCGGGCACCGGCTCAGGATAACCTCACTTCCAGCGGGGCTTACCTGGTTTTTAAAGAATGGCGGACGGTCCAGGATCGAGAAGAATCCGGCCCTTGCCTGGTATGCACATGAGCAGGATCCCTCAATCGGTATCACGTATGAAGAAGTCAGGGAGGCCAATCCCCGGTTTGAAGACAGCAGGATCTATCTGGATCGCCGGATCTCACGGATGCTTGCAGAAGATGACAAGCTCAGGTCAGGTCTTGATCTAATCATCATCAGTGCACCGGAGGAAGTGGAACAGACGATAGATGACATCATCTGTTCCGCAGATCAGCTGAGTCGTATTGTTAAGCTGAAGGTCGCTCTTGAGCACCTTGAATTTTTAAAGAGCAGGCGGGTTTATGAGATCGGAAAACTGCTCTTTATAGGTCCTCCAGGAACCGGCAAAACCTCTCTGGCATTTGCGCTGACCCGTGTTCTCCATATGCCGATCCTTGAGGTCAGGCTGTCCATGGTTACGTCTCAGTATCTTGGTGAAACATCCAAAAACATTGATCGGATTTTTGATGTGGCACGACTGTTATCCCCGTGTATTCTCTTCATCGACGAGTTTGATTTTCTTGCAAAGAGTCGTATCGGTGATGACCACGGGGCGATGAAACGTGCCGTTAATGCACTTCTTAAAAACATCGATAGAATCAGCCTGGTCCGTAACAAAGTCCTCCTTATCGGGGCAACAAATCATCCTCAGCTCCTGGATGAAGCAGCATGGAGGCGGTTTGATGAAGTGATCCCGTTTGATCTGCCAGATCGCTCAACCCGTGAGTTGATTCTCCGCCGCCTGCTTTCAGAGTCAGAGACAGAGGTTGACATTGCCCAGGTTGCAGAACAGACCGAAGGGTTTTCCGGTGCTGACCTGAAGATGCTGGTTCGCGAAGCGATTCTTTCTGCACTTACTGACGGCCGTTCTGAACTCACCCGTGAGGACATTACAAAAGGTGAGCTTCTGATAAAAACGCGGGATGAGCATAAAGCCAGGAATTGGGTCTGATGAAGGTCAGGATCCTTGGTTCAGGAGATGCAGTAGGGACCCCTCATGTCGGCTGTACCTGTAAAAACTGCATTTATGCACAGGAAACAGGTATTGAACGACTTCGAACCTCTCTTTTGATAACCAACGAAAATCATCATCTGATCATCGATACCACACCGGACTTACGACGCCAGCTCCTGCTCGCCGGTTCACCAAGAATTGACGCGGTCATATGGACCCACGGGCATTATGATCACTTCATGGGGTTTGGGGATTTTTACCGGGTCCAGAAAGTGCCTCCGGTCTATGGAGCACCCCAGGTTCTCTCCTCCTGTAGTCCTGTCTTTCACTTTCTTATAAAGGAGGAACGACCGGTAGCGGTCTACACCCCCTTTATTACCTGCGGCCTTGAGATAATCCTCGTCAGAGTGGAACACCCGAATATCTACACGACGGGTGTAATTGTATCGGATGGACGAACCAGGATAGGATATACATCTGACACCAATGAACATATGCCAGATGAGACCCGTGCCCTGTTTCAGGGGGTTGATATGCTCTTTATCGACGGTCTTTTTCCGGACTCGTTCAAGAAGGTTGAAAAGCATCTCAACTACGAGGAAGCGATCGGGATGGCACACCAGTTGCAGGTGAAGGATTTTCGCATTGTTCATATGAGTCATCTCATCCCGTTTGATGCACCAGGTCAGGGTCATGACGGAGAAGTAATAATCTTTTAAAGGGTTTACGCGCTCTACCTTTATCTGATCTGAACTCCAACACAGTACAAATGAATATTACGGTTCTCGAACTGGGTGAGGATAAGGTCAGGATTTCTCTTGCCGGCCAGGGACATACATTCATGAATGCATTAAAGACCGAGATCCTTACCGATCCGACGGTGGATGTTGCTAATTATGTCATTGAATTTCAGTTTTCAGACCCGGTCCTGACCGTTACCACTCATAATAAGGCCGATCCGGTAAAACCGGTCCTGGATGCATGCAGGCGGCTCTCGGGTCAGTGTGAGGAGCTCTTAGCCTCTCTTGAACAATCAGTAAAAAAATAGATTCAGGGTTTTTCTGTAAAGATCATTGAACCTGATATCTTCGCAATCCTCACTTTTACTTTCTGGCCAGGCCGGCCGCCGGCAACATAGACGATGTATTTCCCGACTTTTGCAACGCCGTCTCCCCGGCGGGATGTGGATTCGATGGTGACTTCGATGATATTCCCCTGTTCAAGACCTGATGCTCCGGATTCAACTTTTGATTTTCTCTTCCGGACCGGCCGGTGACTCCCGCACGCCTCACATTTGAGCATGAGAATACGGTCATCCTTATAGAGCCGGGTATCTGGTTTTCCACACTCAGAACAGATCACATAATCATCGACATAACTGCGTATCATTGGGGAGAAGAGTGAGTCTTCAAACTTCCCGTTAAAAATTGCACGTGACCCGTCGATCTTTCCTGCAGTACCCAGTTCTCCGAGGAGGTACTTCATGAGGTGATCCGGATCGCGCCGGAGAGCACTCACAATATCTGAAAAGTTCTCCAGGATGGTGGTCTTGCCCTCAATTATTGACTTTGGTTCGGGGTATGACCAGCGTTCTCCATCCTCTGACGGTTCTGTCACCTCCTCATATGCCTTATTCAGAAGGGCCTCGTATGATTCGACCATGCGTTCATTATTTCTTTCACAACCGCAATTAAATGTCCCTCTTCTCCCTTCCAGGGAGAGTCCCTGACCCATACCGGAAGGTCAGATATATCAGGATCTGATATACCATCTGAAAAGCTTTAGTATAATTCGGATCCCACTTATGGGAACCACTCAATATTTTTCTCCGAGGGCGCAATGTCTCTGCTAAAAACATCTGAAAGGGTTTTTTCCCGTGAACTGCCTGATGTGCAGTCCACCCTTCCTGATGTCAGGATTAACCTGACGCGGGTAGGTGTAAAGAATGTAAAAAAAATGGTCGAAGTTACTAGACCCGGAAAACGCCCGGTCATATTCATCTCCATTTTTGATATCTTTGTGGATCTTCCCGGCAGTCTGAAGGGGGCGAATCTCTCCAGAAATTTTGAAGTTATAGACGAGGTTTTGCAATCCGCGATAGAAGGGGAGGTTAAGGAGATTGAAGAACTATGCAGCAGGGTTGCACGGCGGCTGCTTGATAAGCATGAGTATGCTGACCGGACAGAGGTACAGATGCGGTCTGAGTTTATGGTTGTCGGGGAGACACCAGTCACCGGAACGCTGTGTCAGGAAGTAGTCAAGGTGTTTGCAAGTGCCATCGCTCAGCGTACCTTCAAAGAGCCTATTGTCAGGAAGAGTATTGGTGCGGAAGTGACGGGTATGACCGCATGCCCCTGTGCCCAGAATATTATGCAGGAACGGGCGCGAGAGGTTATGGAACAGCTTGACATTCCAAAGGATAAGATCGACTCATTCTTCAAAGAAGTGCCGATGGCAACTCATAATCAGCGGGGAAGGGGTTTTCTCTCTATCGAGACTGATGATGAGAGCCATGTGAAGCTGGAGAAGATCATTATGATCCTCAAGCAGTCCATGTCCACACCAATATTTGAACTCCTTAAGCGTGGTGATGAGGGTCATGTTGTTCTTTCAGCCCATAAAAACCCGCGGTTCGTCGAGGATTGTGTCAGGGAGATGGCCCGTCGTGTCCATGCAGAGTTTGGGGATCTTCCCGGTGATTCCGTGGTGACCATTGCCCAGGATAATGAAGAGAGTATTCACCAGCATGATGCATTTGCAGAGCGACAGGCGACTATCGCCGAGCTTGCGGATGAGATCAATGGTGAAAATCTTGACATTAGCTGATAAACCATAGCAGAATAAGCACCAGCAGCACACATGCGGTTCCGGCCAGAATAACCAGATTCCTTTTTTGCTCATCATTCCGGATAAGTTCCTGTTCCATGATCTGAACGAACTGACGATATACCGGCACCATCTGATGGACTTTTTCAAGGTCATCCCGGGTAATCTCATAAAAGTGATGTGAAACCTGGTTTCGAAAATTGACAAGGTCAATCATCTGCTGACGCATCTCCCATGAGATGACGCCATGATCATAGAGTCTTTTGAAGAAAACCTTGGTCTTAATCTGTTCATCGGTACTGATATATCCCCTGATCAGACTGACATCACGTGCCAGATCCATAAGACGGTTTGTCAGGGCAAAAAGAACCATCGCCCGGGCATAAAAATCCCTCCGATCCCGATCAAACCGTTCTTTTCTTCGAAAGATACGCTCCTCATCCTCCAGGTAGGATCTGATGTCACACAGTACAGACTGGCAGGCTGTGGATCGAAAGAGACAGGTCCCTGAAAGCATGAGCAATAACTCTTCAATGTGTCTTTTTTTGGGAATATATCAATTGATCGCGGTTTCATCAGATGGGTGTATGAGCGCGAAGCAGTATGCTTTCCTCTTTTGTGATAATCCTCCCATATTTCAGTCATTTTTTTCAAATTTGAAACCATAGAAAAAGGTAGATATCCCTTTTGCCGTTTCTATGAGTAACACAAATATTGCCAGGAACTGCGATGAAACGGGGAACATTCAAATGGATATACTCTTGCTAATTTTAAAATTAAAAATGAATGTACTGTTTTGAAGCTGAATTGGCCGGCTGACCAATCATTTCTCACTCATATTCATATCATACATATTGTGAATAATATAACATTCATAATAAAATCGCGCAGACATCAATGAAAAATCGAGGCATGTTCTCCGTTCAAATGGCAAATTAGATATATCTTATAGCCAAATGCCATTTGTCGTACAATGGTACGGTCATACCCTCAGATCTCCTGAGGGCTCTTGATATGAGTTGTACAGCATTGCGAACAAACAAATATCAAAGGCGATTCTCTTGTCCAAAGTAGTAGAAGTTTCCCCAACCACACGACATGAAGGACACTCCAAGCTTGTCCTTAAAGTCAACGATGCGGGAATAATTGAGCGTGGAGATTGGCTGAGTATCACTCCGGTAAGAGGTATTGAGAAACTGTGTGTAGGTAAGACCATGCACCAGGCACCCAAGATCTCATCCCGTGTATGTGGTATCTGTCCAATCGCCCACACCCTCGCAGGTGTCGGTGCCATGGAGGCATCGATAGGCTGTGAGATTCCGCAGGATGCATATCTGCTCAGAACAATTCTTCAGTGTGCCAACAGGCTTCACAGCCACGCACTTCATAACA
>NZ_DAONKG010000085.1:0-9582 GCF_035406105.1 Methanospirillum sp. | reverse complement strand
AAATTGTAAAGATCGGACCGACTGCCGAGGTACTTGCAGAGATTACCGAGCAGGAACGGGAACGGATGGCAAACGAGTAACAAGGGGTGGCGATGCCCACAATCCACGTTGATGGAGAGATAAAGACAGTACCCGCCGGATTCACAATTGATGATCTGCTCCCGGATCGGAAGAGAGATCTTTGTGTTGGTATAATCAGGCCTGTTACGATCAGCCAGGCAGAAACAAAAGAATTCCTGATTAAGACCACCGCCGGCGAGGTTGTTGTCGAGACGATACCGGGAACACGTGCCGGAGAGATTCTTTCCGTGCTGTCCCAGGTAAAATCAGGCTGGCATGATCTGCAGGTCGCAAGTTTCGGCCCGTTTCCCTCTTCTTTTACCCCTTCACGAAAACCGTCACGATATGAACGCGGGGATCTGGCTCTTGGATGTGGAGGATATGATCCTGCACGTTCGTTTCTTGTCTTCTGTCGGAAGACCCATGCTGCTGATCATGGCGGGCCGGCAGAAAACGGAATACTCGCTACGGTCATATCCGGGATGGGCGTTCTGGACCGGTTCAACGATGCCGATTCCATCATTTCCATCGAACCGGTTATCTCATTTGCCGAATCTTCTGATGCCCGTACAACAACTGATGGCTCTGTTGTGCTGGAAGACGGAATGCATATCGTCACTCACATCAGGGTGATTGCAGAGGGCAAAGGATCGGACGGATATGATCCGGCAGCTGCTGTAAGTGTTGACCGGATGCTGCTTGCGCTGCAGAATGAAGATTTTACTGTTGATAAGCGACTGAGTACCCATATTCGGTGTGATATCCTTGCCGGGACTGATGTTCCATGTGAGCGATGTTTAGCGAGGCGTGAAGGGACTGTTCTCATGCGGACATCAGGAAAAAACCGTGGATCAGTCTATATCTATACCAAGGATCTCTCCCGGAGTCTGGCTCATACCGTGGTCGGGCATGTGATTCATGGTATTGAGCTGTGTAAAATCGCGCAGGAGGGTGATCGTCTTCGTATTATCATTGAACCATCTCAGGTTGATCTGGTCGGGATGCCGCTTACAGCGGCACAGGAACGTGCGAAGGAACTTGGTCTGACGCTGACATCTGATGAAGAGGGGCCTGACCGGATCGTCATCGGTCAGAAACCTGTAACCACCCTTGAGATACTTGCACAGGGTCAGGTTCAGGTTGAAACAATCCCTGACAAACAGGTCATCTCAATCACACTTGACGATGAACACGCACCACGAACCTGTAAAATATTCCGGGAGTTTTCAGGGCTGAAGTATCATGCGATCGGAAGACTTCCGATGCTCTTCTCCTTTGATGAGGTCACCCTCTTTAAGGCAAAAATTCCGAAGACCACCAATGTGATTCCTGAGAATATTCCCATCTCTTCGGTTGATGCCGGTGTGCTTGCAATGACGAATGATTCCTGCAAAGGTGTCGGTATTGTCGGGGTTCGGGCAGTATCATCATCCGAGTTTGGTCCCACGTCTGAACCGTTCTCTGGAACGAACCTTATCGGCACAGTGCTTGATATGGATAAGATTGCAGGTTTAAAAGAGGGAGAGATGGTGTTTTTCAGGGAGGTCCGGAGATGAAGGAAAAGATACCCCCGCTGTATGCAGGCACCGTTACAAAATATGTCTTTATTGAATCCTATAAAGCCACCCCTGACGACATTGCAGCACGGGCATATGAGGTATCCGGTCAGGTCATGATCAAGGAGACCTGTTTTGGCCTTCAGATAACCGGCAGAGAGGAGGAGGTGGATCGTGTCATCGCACATATTAGAGCGCTCGATCCGGCCCATATATACGTGAAGGATCGGGGATTTCCACCCGGGGATCCCCGGAGATGCAGGGCAAATCTGGGGGGGGCCAGGCCGGGATATTTCGGGCATGAATACGAGATGGGCTTTATCAGAAGAATCTCAATCGGACTTGAACAGCTGGAAAATGCATCAGAAAGACCTGAAAATGAATCAGAACAAAAAGAAACGGAAGGATTATCGGTGAAACGACTGATGGAACTTATCGATCAGGAGGCCTGAATGGCACAGGTGTTTATATATCCTGCAACAAGTCTTATCCTCTCTGATCTTGTGGCACGGTTCGGACATAAACCACTGGGGACAGCTCTGTCTGTCCGGGAACGGATCCAGACCGCAGGTCTTGATTCACCACCGCTTCAGATGACTCCGGATGATGCAAAGAAAGGACTTCGGTGGGCAGCGGTGGAGGTTCCGTCAGGCGTAAGAGGGAGAATGTCTCTGTTTGGCCCCCTGATTGATCAGGCTGAAGCAGCCATCATTGTAAAGAACCCTGATTTTGCCTTTGGGTGTATGGGATGCGCAAGAACTGATGAACTGGTGGAATTTTTGATTAAGCAAAAGAAAATCCCGATTCTTGAACTGTATTACCCGGCTGATGAAGAAGAGGGGATCATCTTTGTCCGGAGGGTCAGGGATTTCCTCACCGGCCTTGGAGGTTCATCATGATTGAAGAGACTGTCCGTATTGCCCAGTTATCCTGTGGTCCTGAGTATTCAGGGGTTCAGAAGGAGATAAACACCGCAGCAGAGGCAGTCGGAGCCGAGGTTTTCTTCCCCGATCTCTCCCTTGCCGATATACGGAGGAATTTTAAGGATTTCGGCCTCGATGTCAAATCAGGTGACCTGAAGCTTGCCATTGCCCGTGCCGTTGCCCTTGTTGAAGGGGCGGCTGAGGCAGATGCAGTCTTTATTGCATCCTGTTTCAGGTGCGCAGAGGCTGCGATTGTCAGAAATGAACTCAGGCGCTATATCCATGAACATTCACGGCTTCCTGTGGTCAGTTACTCGTTCACCGAACGGACGACATCAGGAACTCTTCTGACGAGAATGGAAGCCCTGACCACGATTGCCCGTCGGCGGGCCCTCCTGGCCCGTGAACGTCAGACCGGGCTTACGATGGGGGTTGACTCCGGTTCCTCCACGACCAAAGCGGTGGTTATGCAGGATAATGAGATCATCGGGACCGGGTGGCGGCCGACGACTGAAGTGCTGACCAGTGCTGAAACCGTCATTGACCTTGCCCTTGAAGAAGCCGGGATCCGTCGGAATGATCTTGACGCTGTTGGTACGACCGGGTATGGCCGGTTTCTGATCGGAGAGCATATTGGCGCAGATCTCATTCAGGAAGAGCTGACGGTCAACAGTAAGGGTGCTGTGTTTCTGGCTGACTGTCAGCATGGCCCTTCAACCGTGATTGATATCGGAGGTATGGACAATAAGGCCATTTCTGTCCTGGATGGGATCCCCGGAACCTTTACCATGGGTGGTATCTGTGCAGGTGCATCCGGCCGGTTCCTGGAGATGACAGCAAAACGTCTGGGGGTGGATATTACCGAACTGGGTCCCTTAGCCATGAAAGGGATGGGCGGTGACGTTCCGATGAACAGTTATTGTATTGTTTTTGGAACCCAGAGCCTCGTAAATGCCCTTGCCGAAGGCCATTCAAAGGAGAATGTTGCCGCGGCAGCATGTCATTCTGTCGCTGAGCAGGTCTTTGAACAGCAGCTTCAGGAGATTGATATTAAAGAACCGGTTGTTATGGTTGGTGGTACTTCTCTCATTCAGGGTCTTGTCCGTGCCATGGGAGATCTGCTCCAGACAGAGATTGTTGTTCCCCATCACTCCCAGTATATCGGCTCTGTCGGGGCTGCATTATTGTCATCAGGATTTGTGGAGAAGAGCTGAGAGGTATGTCAACGCTGGAGTATTTTGAGGTAGACTCAACTGAACCGGTCGGAGCACAGCTCTACCGCCGGATCGCTTCAACGGTCATTACCGATCATAACCTCCTCAAAGTTCTTGAGAGACTTCGGATCTTTATTGACCCAACGGTTCCGGTTTTTATTGCGGTCGGTGTCACAAGGACCGTGCCCAGGACCATCACCGTATCAGATCTTGCTGGAGTCACCTTTGATGAACAGAAGATAACGCTTGCGATTGCAGATGAAACCTTCCTTGCCGATCTTCTCCAAATCCTCTGGGAAAAGTACGGAAAGGATCAGGTACGGCAGCCAGACCGGTTTACTATTGAGATTCAGACGCAGGGAGATGCTGCAACATCAGGAATTGAAGACCTTGCGGTTGCGGATCCGACAGAGGGGCTCTTTAAGGATCTCATCTATTCAATGCAGGTCATCTGTCCGGAGGGGTTCAGGGTAAAGAAACAGAATTTTCATGAAGGCAGGTTCTGGTTTGTTGCAAGTGAGAATACCCTGCCTGAAGATGTTACCCCTCTCGTTGATGAACAATTCAGGATCATGGGGGCTACCGCATGATTCTGGTTCCGATTACCTATAAAGGTGGAGTTTTTCGTCATGATGAGATATTGGATCTTATCGAGGATATGGGCGGGTATATTATTCAAAAGCACATGATAGCCCAGGAAGTGGTTCTCCAGGCCCTTATACCGAAGGATGATATTGATATCCTGAAAACATTCTCCCGACCTCTGGCAGGTGAAGTGATTCCTGCCCCCCTCGTCGGTACTGAAATAGCTGTTGTCTCGATGTCGCTTGAGATTCACCACCTTCCTCATGCTTCGTGTGATGTAGCCGAATACCTTCGGACTGCTGGTGCCAAAACCAATATGATCGGTCTTGCACGTGGATTTGGAAAACGTATTGGTCTTTTGTCAGATGAAGAGCGGGATATCATCAATGAGCATGATCTGGCAATTTACCTGTTTGGGAATTTTGAGACCTGTATTAAAGAGAAGATGCCAACATTCAGACGGGGTATCCACGTGCCGATAGTTGTCTGTGGAGGTCCGGCAAAAGAGACGCTCATGAAGATTATTGATCCCCCGGTTGCCGGGTACATCGGCGGGCTGGGGAGATTCATGCACCGGACAAAGGAGCCTCATGAACTTGCACGACTTGATGAGATTGTTGCAGAAGTCTCCCGTGTCATTGATCAGAAACGGACCGGTATAGCAAAAGATCCCCTCTCAGTGACCCCTGCACGACTGATGGATGTCATACTGGAACATGTACCCGACATCCATGAGGTAACATCACCGATTCCGGTTGTTGTACAGATGGACGGAGTTAGAGTGAAACTCCCGTATGATCCGTATGCCGCACAGGTTCGTGATATTGAGATTGAAGCCGGGATCAGGATAGCAGATGTATGTGATATCCGGCCGTCCCGGATGCGGGATTATATCCTGCTTAAGGTAAAGCCGTTTTCAGAGACCGGAATGCTCGTTTAACTCTTCTCCCCTTTCTACCGTTAATATCAGTCCACCTGTTATTCGGTATGTCTTATTATATATAATGGCGATTATCGATCCCAAGATAATTGAACCGATCACGCCCATTACAAATTCAGCAATTGCCCCAGTAATAACTCCAAAGATAATGAGTGGATCGAAAAGATCATGCATGCCGGTATGGGGTGAAAAGCGAAGCCAAAATACTCCAGCACCAAAAAGTGTGAGAAAGATTCCCAAAATCATTCCACAGAGAGTACCATAGGGTATGAGGCATTGTATGAGTGAAATGGGATACACTGACTGAATCTTTAGGACTTCCTGTGCCATAGACTCATGTCTGGTTATCAGGTGATACTATTTTTACACCCGCACGCTGAGATGATCCAGGTTCGAAAAAATTGACAAACCATGGTGTTGCAACTGGTTGCAACCAGTTTTAAGAAGTTTTTACTCTGGTTTTTGAGATAAAACCTTCTGATTTGTCTCAAAGATCATGATAGTCCCCGTGACCGGTTTTTAGCAATTTCAACCAGCACAGACTTGCTGATCCAACAATCGGAATGTTTTATCCTTCATGATCCATCCGGGTCCGGATTATCGGTATCAAAATCAGTCTGAACGAATTCAATAGAATTTCTTATTCAACCCTTATCTGCAGTTTCATCCAACGATAGTGATGTCACAGGATGACCTGTGAGCAGGATCATAGATATCCGAACCATCCGTATCCTCCTATAAAAAAACACAGGTGAAATATGTTGCATTCATCCATGTCCTCCTACACTGATGCTCCCTATGTTCCCTTTGTGTGGTCTTCCTCCCAGCCAGCGATGATTCTGCACCCCTCCGGGTATCAGAATCGTCCTGCACACGTACTATCTATCATGACAAAAGAACCTCCTGTCAATAGCTTATCAGATAAACTGGATAGTTCAATCGCTGATCTGGTGCAATCTGATGACCGGTTTCTGGATCAGCTGGAAGTCATGCATTATCTGAACTTCTCTGATTTTTAATCCGTACAATCTCCTCCTTCTCTTCTTCTGAATGGTTCATGTGTGAGAGCACCTGTTCCAAAGAATTATGAGTTTTCATAGCCCATGCTCACATATATGGGGTTGATGTGAAGTGAACTGGCATTTTTTACTGACAAGTATGGTGCTTTTTTCTACCATATTCTGTTGTCAGGCACTCGGAGAAGAGAAACGATTGACTGCACCTGGAATTGGGTATATTGAAGTAAGATCAGACCTGGATGGTGCCCGGGTGTATTTTGATACACTGTATATGGGGCATATCTCACATGGAAAACTGACAATTCCGGTGGATACGACGGTGACCCCATCCTGGAAGAATGTCCGGATGGAATATAGCGGATATCTCCCCTATGCAGGGCCGTATACCCAGACTGAAGCCGGGAAGACGATAGCATATAAAATTGACCTGAGTAAAACCTCCTATGATAGGACCGGTATTGTGCGATTTATCAGTGAACCTGCCGGGGCAGAATTTCTTTTAAATGATAAAAGTATGGGTATAACCCCGGATTCGGGGATACTGATTGCGTATACCGTTCCCCGGGGATTATACACCGTTAACGCGCAGAGACCGGGGGATCAAACGATCACGGATCAGCTCTATGTTGATGATAACGCCGCAACGACCTATCGCGTTACCATGATTCCGTCCCCCCTGGGTGAACTGGATATTAATTCAAAGCCTGAAGGGGGGACGATCTTTATCGATAACCGGATGGTGGGTATCACTCCGTTACATATGAAGGAGATTCCGACTGGTGAGCATACCATTCAGATCAGGATGGATGGGTATCAGGATTGGACTGCAAATGTATCTGTGCTTGGCGGAAGTCTTGGATCGGTCGAGGCGGTTCTGGTCTCAAATCCTCTGCCTGTTGTGCCGGCTGAGTCACAGGAGCCAGTAAAACAATGAAGTTCATGGCTTTTCTCCTGACTGGCATTTTTTTCTGCCTTATTACCGGGATGCTGATCTGTCCGGTAACCGGGATTGCCGCACCACAGGAAGCAGGTACGTATTATCAGGCCACCGGAACCCTCCATGTGGATGGCAATCCGGTCGGAATGGAGATATCCCTTGATGGCAGAGTTGCAGGACAGGTTCCTGATTCAGGAGTCCTCATCATCGAAAATATATCCGTTGGCCAGCATGCGGTCATGGCAACGTTTCCCGGGTATGAACCTCAGGAGGTGTGGGTGGATGTGCCTGATGGTCTTCCTGCTGAGGTACGCATCGATCTGACAAAGCAATCGGTCGGATTCCTTGATATATCGTCAAATCCTCCGAATGTGCAGGTGTATGTTGATGATGTGTATAAAGGAATCACTCCTGCAAAGATCGAAGTTTTGGCAGGGACTCATATGGTTCTTCTCAGACTTGCCGGGTATCAGGACTGGTCAGCAGAGACCATTGTCCATGGTGGGGAGACGGCAGTTGTAACCGGAACTATGACTTCGGTATCAGCTCCTCCGGTATCCACCCCATCAGGGGGGCCGTCATTCATCATAACGATCCTGTTCGTCATTGCCGGATGTATGATCGCATATGTGCAAACCGTGAGGAGATAAGTGTTCATAATCCAATGGATGCAAATAAGATGAGGAAGAATCTGATGATATCTACTGAAAAGCATCACAATCTGTTATTTTTGATCCTGGTTGCCGGCCTCATTCTGCTGTCCGGTTCTGTTGTGGCGGACAATACGACTGATGAGACCGGATATTATGAGATCAGGTCAAATGTAGAGAATGCATCTGTATATTTTAATGGTGCCTTTGTTGGTACGATTCAGAAAGGCTCGTTACTGGTTCAGGCTGAAACAAGTAACCGGCCGGTGCATCATCAGCTGATGATTCAGGCACCAGGATATACCACGTACAATGAGACCATTGTCCAGGCACCAAAACCAGGAAAGAGTAATATCATACGAGGAACCCTGACCGCCCTTCCACCAGCGAAAACCGGGACCGTATCACTGGCAGTGAATCCGCCAGGCGGCGAGGTCTTTGTTGACGGGGTATCATCCGGTATTGTTGACCAGTCTGGCATTCATGTGCTTCGTGACATAACAGCCGGGTACCGTACGATTCAGATCACAAAAACCGGATATAAGGACTGGTACGAGCGGGTCTATGTTGAACCCAACATGAATACCAAGATCAGGGTCGCACTGACCCCGATCACAACCGGCTCTCTTACGGTATCTTCAGAACCATCTGCAGCAAATGTTCTCCTTAATGGAGCACCGGTGGGAATTACTCCGGTAACCATACCGGATCTTCCTCCTGGTGCGGTTCAGGTCCGGCTCACCCTCCCTGGATATCAGGACTGGAATGGTGAGACTACCATCATCACCGGACAGACGGTTCCGGTATTTGGGACACTCATGCCGGTGGTTGTTGCAACTCCTGAACCGGTAAATACAACCCCAGAGGAGACAATGACCCCTGAACCGACACAAAGCCCCCTCTTTATCGGGACGGTGTTTGGTGCCCTAGCCTTGCTGGTAATAGGGGTTACCAAAAAGTAATCAGCCTCTTGGGCCGAATACTTTCTCACTTATTTTATACTGCTCGCCATTCTTGTAAAAGACGACGACCTGAACTTTGTCGTTTCCAGATGTTCCCTGTATCTCTGCAACACTTCCAATGTTATTTGCCAGTTCTTTGGTTACTTCTGATCCATCGGAGAGCAGGGCATGAACCTGGACTGTTTTTACCAGCGACTGGCCGTGTCCGCCTCGAAATGTTGCCGTAATAACCCGGTATACCGGATCCTTTATAACATCTACCATGACCATGAGATTCTTTGGTGGTTCGGTGACCGGGCCGTCATACAGACTATTTGAGGATGTGACCGGTGCACTTGCAACCGTGGGAGTTGCCGTAATTATTCCTGCCCGTGTCTGCCCAACATTCTGGTTAAGGATAAGGTATGATGCCCCGTTCTTGTAGTACGCTGCAACCTGCACGCGGTCAACTCCTTTTGAACCGTCGAATGCTATCTCAGCCCCTCGGTTTGGCGGAAGCGGCTGTTCGGTCACGATACCATCGGATGTGGTTACCCGGACATTGATGGAATTGAGGAGTTGCTGCCCTTTTCCACCATCAAAAACGACGGTTATCTGGTTATAGACCGGATCCTTTCTGGCAGAAACTGATACTTCAAGTTCCGCAGGGGGCTGGGTAACCGGGCCGTCAAAGATGGAATATTCGGAAGCCGGTTCGGCCGTTGGTGTCTTTTCAGGTGCAGGAGGAATGGTTGTC
>NZ_DAONKG010000084.1:0-9661 GCF_035406105.1 Methanospirillum sp. | reverse complement strand
ATTTGTAAAATCGTATTACAGATCTTAGGTCGCCATCACAAAACTGAGATAGATGTACCAGAATTATGAATCATTTGAACACACCGATCCTGAAAACGGGGTGTGAAGACAGTTTATCAGTTTTTCACCCTTGTAATATCGGTAACAGCACTTTGGAATGCATATCTCTCAAACCGGGCCCCCTTTCCATGTACCGGTCTCTGATATGCTCATCCTGGTCATGGCAAGAATTTCACGGGTATAATAAAGTCAGAGACCCGTATTCCTGCCCACCCCACGCTCAAAGATGATCTTCTTTTTGGTATCCGGAATACCCATACCGTCATCCTCGATGATGAGAAGCCCACAGTCCACCTGTTCTACAAACCGGATCTGGATGGTAGAGACCCGGCATCCGTGCATGAGAGCATTTTCCACAAGATTGATAATGATCTTGCCAAACATCGGGTCGGTATACACTTCAAGCGGCCCGGTTGTATGGAGAATGGTAACACTGCCAAACCCGTGGGCGTGTGTGATATTTTCTATAATCCGGTCAATTGAGAGCCACTGGGGCTTTTGAATCCCGATCTTCTGGTACACATCGGAGAACATCAGATGTTCCTGGACATTATTCAGAGAGATACCAAGTTCTTTGACATCTGCTTCGATCTCCGGATATTTTTTCGAGAGTTCAAGCAGGTTATCGTAATAGAAGAGCTGGACGGTCAGTTCATTCTTGATGTCATGCCTCGTAATCGTATTGAGAATGTCGAGCTTTTTATTCGTCCCGATCAGTTTTTCCATCTCCGTGTGCTCCTCCTGGAAATGAAAGTAATGAAGACCATACGAGATCTCCCGTGCAACATCCACAAACAATGCCTGTTCATCAGGATCCTCTGCCAATCCATGGTCCAAAGTCACAGACAGGATGCCAAAAACTGTCCCTGCATGTTCCAGCCGGACCGTAAGGGTATACCCGTTTATATGGTCTGAATAGAACGGACATGAGGAACAGGTCTCGTCAGGAGCACAGATAACGGGTCCTGACTGGTGTTGCAGGGCTTTTGTATAACAGGATGTCCGGTTCCCGGCCCTGACATAAGAGAGATATCGCCTGATCTGGTCTTCAAGACCTGCATGATATACCTTTGTCACATTCCCGTTTGTATCAAAGAGAACAATGTGCATGTTCTGATATCCTGGCTCGGATGTTATCCGTGAACACAGACGGCCAAATATCTCTTCTTTGCCTTCATTTCCATGAATGGTATCTGATACTTCCCGAAGAACCTGAAAAATCCGGGAGAGATGCCTGATCTTCAGCTGATCCCGGTATTGCCGGTATGCCTTCATTACCTTATCAGATAATTCAGCATATTGTGATCTCGGATCTCCGCCCTTTTGCACGTAAAATGTCGCACCTGAATTGATTGCTGACATTGCAAAACTCTCCCGTCCCCGGCCGGTGAAAAGAATAAACGGGATATCACATCCATGACCACGAATTGTCTGTAATAACTCTAATCCACTCATTTCAGGCATCTCGTAATCAGAGATGAAGACATCCGCCGGGTGTTCAGTCAGTTGTGCAAATGCCTCCTTTACCGATGAACAAGAGAACACACGAATATTGCCGGACCGTTCCAAAAACGCTCTTGTTATCTCAAGAATATGTGGATCATCATCAACATGGAGGACGTGGACTGGAAATAAGGGGTGAGTATTCCCATGCATCTGTATCATCCCAGCCTTCCAATCTTGTCTGCTAATTCCTGAGCAAGATCCTGCTCAATGAACATGGCTGACGCAAGACCTACCCATTTTGCCAGTTCCTTACAGTGCTCAGGGCCAATATCAGAAAAATTCAGACCCTGAAGGTGGAACTATGTCTGTCGCTCAAGGAGGGTGATTGCTGCAGGGCCAAAATACTCAACTGCAATCTCAAGCACTGCATCAGAGGTTTTGCTCATAACATCCTCCGGTTTTCCAATCACTCATTTTGGTAGTCCTGGTGCATCAGGATCTTCAGACTTGTTATCATCCGTTTAAATGATGATGCCAGTTCCCCTATCTCATCGCTTCGATGAATTGAGATGGACACGTTTGTATCCCCCCTACTGATCTTATTTGCCGACTCAATCAGCATGTGAATATCACGGATCATGGTCCGTGAGAATATTCCAATGATAAGACCGGCAGAGAGGATCCCAAGGAACAGAATAAGGTATATGGTCTGACCGACAAAGTCCATCCTCTTCTCAACGACCGCTGCATCCATATCAACTGCGACAACACCCACGACAACACCCATGGCATTTTTAATGGGGGCATACCCGGTCAGAACCTTTCCCCACGGGCGGACAACAAAATCATCCTCAACCGACGGGCCTTCAAATGCTTTCAGCATGGCTGGAGAGGGATTTTCAACAGGGGTGCTGATCTTCACATCCCTATGACCGGTGTTATATCCACTATCTATGACATACTCAAGACCGTCGTTACTCTTCCGAATCGTAAAATTTTGACGATCTCATGGTCGGCCTGTGCCATCGCTGCCAGTTGTTCCGCATTCATGAGATAGAGTACTTCAGACTCCATCCCCGGTTCCAGTTTTTTCATCTCATCACCATTCAGATCAGACGCGGTGATAGAAGCGATTGCAAGCAGTTCCTGTTTGGTGGATTCCTGTATTTTATCCGTTGATGCTCCGACAGTGAATAAGAAGGTCATGCCGGTGATAAGAATGACCAGGATAACAAACCCGGCAGTCAGTTTTGTCATTATTGAGTGCAGCATGTCTGCCATAAGTGAACTCTCTCCAAATAATCCCGCATAATTGACCAGAACAATCTGATCAAACGGGATGGTATACCCATGAGATCTTTCGCCAGGCCTATAATGATTCAGCATAGAGTCTCTTTTCAGATAAGGAATCTATAGAGAGATATAGAGACACCATAGTTCTCAATAGTCTCTCTCGGAAACCAAAATAATACGAGGATAACAATGGGTGTCGGGATTTACCATGTCTCACAAGATAATATCTCCGGTTTTCCGGATTGCAGGAATTATGATTCTGCTGTGCAGTGTGCTCCTAATTGCTGCACCTGCAATGGCTGCAGAAGAACAGACCCTGAGTATCTCCGGTTCAACAACCGTTCTTCCAATTGGTGCTGCATGTGCAGAAGCATATATGGAAAAGCATCCGGATGTTGATATTCAGGTAAGTGGCGGAGGCTCTGGAGCCGGAATTAAAGCCATCGGTGAGGGTGTTGTCGGTCTTGCCATGTCTTCACGTGAGCTGAAGGATGAAGAGAAAACAAAATATCCACAGCTTCAGCTTGTTCCGATTGCAAAAGATGGAATCGCTGTCATTGTAAACCCTGAAAATCCGTTGAATGCATTATCCCTCAAACAACTGAAAGATATCTATACCGGAACCATTACCGGATGGCAGGATGTGAAAGGCAATACCGGCAAGATCGAGATCGTCGGCCGTGACAGTGCATCAGGAACCAGAGAGTTCTTCTTTGAGAAAGTGCTGAACAAAGAAGACTTTACCAAGTTCATGCTTGAAAAGAACTCAAATGGTGCAGTCCAGCAGTATGTCTCCCAGACCCCGACCGCAATCGGATATGTTGGTATGGGTTTTGAAGATGGTGTAAAAGTCCTTGAGATTGTCGGTTCTGATGGAAAGACCGAAAAACCATCCGTTGCAACCGTCAAGTCCGGTACATACCCGCTCTCCCGTGAGTTATACTTTGTTACAAATGGTGAGCCAACCGGTCTTGCAAAGGAATTCCTTGACTTTGTCCTGAGCCCTGAAGGACAGAAGATTGTAGAAGAAAAGGGTTTTGTAGGCATTTAAGCTTCTATACTTCAAACCCCCCGGGAGAACCCCTCCCTTCAGGTTATGAATGAACCTTGCTTCTTTTCATCGGTGAGAGATTCTGTTTTATTGTTTTTTAAATCATAAACAATTATGAGACGAAATCAGTATAGTAGAACAGGAGATCCGGACAGGCCTATTGAGTGTTGGATGTATGGGAGCACCCGTACGGGAGATCCCATAATTTGACCCCTCCCGGTATGGAGTTGTACAGAGTAATTGATAACTCAAAAAAGGTATCATTCCATGCGAAATTATTATTGGATTACAGGAGGCACGTATACCTGTATGCATGTGCAGAAAGGCATTCTTATGATTGTCCTTGTACTCATTCTTATGGTACCCGCAATCATGGCAGAAAGCCCGTCAACGACACATTCTGACATCCGGATAGTTGAGCAGGCAGATACTATTCCGGGCCTTTTTGAAATACGGATTGTCGATCCTGAATTGCTCAATACGGTAAGGAACAATTATGGATCACAGGCAATACCGCTTAAGGTAGAAAAAGGGCTTTATATAGGGGTTTTAACACCAAACGTCTTGTATCTCAGGGGGGATCTGAATGAGAGTGAGTTCCCGGTGCAGGATATTATTCATAAAAATCTTGAGGACAGGATCGGAAAACATCTCATCGACATCACCTTTGGTCGTGATAATGTAAAAACAGACCTCTTTGGAAAGGATCATGACTATAAGGTATGGCTTAAGGCAATGTATTATCAGAGCGATATCGATACAATCCGCGATTTCATTACTGTCTTTAATGATATGTCGCAGACCACCATGTTTGAAGATGAAGAGATCGCTCTTCCTTCCTATAAGCCGAATTATAACCCGGATCCATACACGTATTATACGATCAGTTTTGTCGATAAAGACCTCTTTTTTGAGAAGTACGATGATCGAAGCAGTGAACAGTATCAGGTATTACATGATCCATCCGGAAAGCCCGTCGTTCTCGTTCGCAAAGATGGAGCCTATATCCAGCAGGATCTGAAAGGGAATGAGCGTTCACATTTCCTTCTTCGCAGTCTGCTGTTCAGTATGGGATTTCACGGAGAGAGCACAGATAAGGATAGTTTTTTCAATCCTTCGAACACCGGGCAGACGACCTTATCTCCCCTTGATAAGGACGCGATTCAGCTCATGTACGGAGGACGGTTGCAATCCGGATTAACGCTGGAAGACGTGAAGAAGGCTTTGGGTATGGCCGATAAAAAATGAATGAACACTCTCATCGTATGAGTCTCTTGTGCCCTCTGGAGAATCAACAAGAAGCACTCATAAAACCGAACATACTCTGTGTTCTTGAAAAAAATTTGAAATTATGGAGATACGTATGAAAAACATGTGCATCGGATGGATGGTAGTAATCATTGGTATAGTATGCCTTGGCGGTATGGTACAGGCAGATGCAGGACAGACAGATCCGGCAACCCAGGGAAATACATCAGATAAATATTTCTACAACATTGCCATCGTGGATCCTGCCCAGCTTGAAACCCTGAAAAATGAGATAACCGCTGATGAATATCCCGTAACCAACGAAAACGGTGAACTCATCGGGATCGTCTCGCCCCGGAAATTATACATCAGGGGAGATTTGGTTGACCTTCAGAAAAAGTCAGGACGAACAGGAAAGACCTTTGATAAGACTGATGTCGCAGAACACTTGATTGATATCACCTTTGGAAATGATAATTCCAAAGTAACGCTGTTTAAGTCAAATAAGGATTATCAATTCTGGCTTGATGCATATTACACCACTGACGACACCAAATTCCTTCTTACGCTGGCGCAGGAGCTGAATTCACTCTCCGATACCACCCAGTTTGAAGACGAGGAACTCGCACTTGGGTTTTTAAAGACGAACTACGCAGACGTCCCGTACAATTTTTATAACATAAAAATCATCCCTGAAAAGATGCTCAAGGACTATAAAGATGACAGAACGAGCGATGAGCGCCTGATAAAAGACGAGAAGGGAGAGTTAATCGGAATTGTCGGAAACGATCATCTCTATCTGCTTGACTCCATCAGTGCTCAAGAGCGACAGTACTATATGCTCTATGGTATTCTCTATAGTATGGGGATGCATGGAGTAACCTACTCTGAAAAAGACAGTTTCTTTTACCATGTCGGCGGAGTCAGGAACCGTGAGTTATCTGACCTTGACAAAGAAGCAATAAAACTGCTCTATGGTGGAAGAATTAAAGCAGGAATAGAGATGGAAGAGATGAGAAAAACTCTGGGATTAAAGACCTGATTTTCTCTCCTTTTGAGGGGGTGGGATTTGAGATCTGAACCCGCACTCCTCGTCTCTTTGGTATGCTATTTTTTCTGACCGACAGATGTCAACAAACCGGATAACCAGGTCACAGAAGTCACAGAGCTTACCGTATTCATCATACCATGTCAGAAGGAAAACCATTCCGATCTTCTGCTTGTGGTCCAGGGTTACCCGCTATCCCAGGTCCAGAACCACCCGCGAGGTGGTAGTATCAGGATGTGGAGATGGCTTGTCAGAAAAGACAGTTGCGGGCTTATCCATGAGGGCCCTCGCACCTCACGCTGGTGCTCTCTGCCAATGGTTCCCGCTTTCCATGGTCAGTCTCCAGAAAGACCAATCCCTTCTGGCAGATACAAAGACAGTTTTATCACCGATGTATCGTCACGGCCCTATCCGAATCCTAAAACCGGATTTTTTTGTGAAAATGAATGGGGGAAAGGATAGAATAAACCCTATCTCCTCTCTCCTCCGTTTTCCTTCCTATACGGACTCATCTCCACCAGACTGACAGGATTGACTGCTTCAGTCGGCATCCGGCCACCAAATCCCTGCGGCCCCTTATACACCCCGTCCGGAGCGAGATCCCGGTCATGTTCCTTGAGCCAGTAAAATTGGTGGTGGTACAAATACACTCCTTTCGTGTTGGAATCCCTCCGCTCTACCAGTTCATGCCCGATGAGTATTCCAAATTGTTTCCATCTGCCAGGGTATGCAGGAACCTGAGCAGCCTGCAGTGATTGCTTTACTCATTGCGTCCCCCTCTGATCCCCCCATCATCATGGGTGTCATGCATCCGGTTCGCAGGTAATCCGTCAGGTCTTTTTTGAATACTATCCGGTTTTTTCAATTGTATCAACTCCTGTCGTTCATGGTCTTTTTCCAGAACGACTCATGTGAAAACGAACACATGGTGCTCAATTCTCTCTACTTCCGTTATTTGCCATACCATATAATACTTATTATTATAATATTATCTATTAATTCATAGCAATATATTCATAGTAATAGTTTCATACCAATAGGTCATGAGTGAAGGGCGAACGAGGGGTCAGGGCAACAATCCCGGGGTTACGAAACGGAAAATTATCGAGATACTTTTGCAAAAGTCTGAACCCACCCCTGAACCGGTGATACGGGACAGAATTGCCTGTGATCTTGGGATAAAAGAACCAAAAAGCACGAAGATACAACTCGCCGCTGCAAAGGGCGAAGGGCTTCTTCTGAAAGACACAAGAAGCGGCGTGAATTACTGGGATATTGACTTTACCTCAGAGGTTCTTTTGGGATATGTTATTGATATCATTACGCAGATGCCGGAAAAAGACCGGGTGTCATTCTTCTCCTCTCCATATGTTCAGGAGCTGGTGTTGAAACTGGCCGGGTTTCTGGCCAGGACAAATCATCCGAAAACAAGGGTCGGGTATCAAAGTACGGTAATTTCAGAATACTGGGGGTTTTTACCCAGTGAGCAGATCTATGAGACCCTGGACGAGAACCTATCGGAGGATGTTATCCGTGCGGTTCAGTTCTATCGCCTGGTAGTGACCCGTTCCCCGTCCTTTTTTCTCTATCCTTTCCAGGATGCAGCACACATTGATCCATTCCTTGAGTCTGTGCTTGCGTCATATCTTCACAAGACCGAATGGAAGGACTATGATTTCCTCTATTTTGTCGGGACCATGGGACTTATTATCGACTACAGCAGGTCAGATGCGATAAACCGGAATGAGATAGCATCGTTCCTGACAGAGTATGCAGGCGACATCTCCTCTCATACGTCCCTAACATATCCTGACCGGTTATTTCGGAATATGATACAGGCACATGAGATGATGCAGGAGCGTCATGCCATCCCTCCTAAAAGCGGTCATTCGCAGAAAGCATTTCGGGCAAATCCGGATATGTTTGAAAAATTATCGGGATAACCGGAAAAGGAGGCTATGTAGCAGTTGTAACGCTTGTAGCAGATATATGGAAAAGAGACCTGCTCAGTTTTCGCATACAGGAATCTGATGAAACGAAGGAGAATCCAGATAATAAGATGATAGATTCATATGTCCCTGGAAGAGGGGGAGTGAGATTACGGTATTCCTCAGTGAACCAACCATACATTTATTTTATTCTGCGTATGGTGGTATTCACGGGATCTTCCCCGGTCAGGGGTCGTAATGTCACCAAAGGCACCACCGTATACCCTCCCGGTTTCACCTTCACCGTCCCTGACCACTCATGGTATCCAGCCAGTATCACCCGGATATCGTGAATTCCGGCAGAAATGGCTGCAGAATGGAGAGGAGTCTTTCCGATGTCGGTGCCATCAATAAGTACCCCCGCTCCGGGTGGCGAAGAGGAGGCCACAATCACGCCGGATGGTCCATGGAGATACTCCATAGCCGGTTTTATGTATTCCGGTTTTCGGATAACCGATTGCTCCCCTCTCTGACTGGTTATCTCAAGGGTAACGGTGTACCGTCCGATACCCGTGTAGGTATGAACGGGGTTGTGATCATGAGAACTATGACCATCGCCAAAGGTCCAGTTCCAGGAGACCGGGCACCCCTGGGATCTGTCCAGGAACGAAACGGTGAGCGGGGGTGTTCCAGTCAGATTATCTGCGATGAAATCTGCAACCAGGGGAGCAGGACTTTCTTCCACGGTAACAGGTATGAAGAGTTTTGATCCGGACTCATTATTCCAGGATTCAAGACACATCATGTATGTTCCCGGTTCTGCATACCGATGGGTGACCGTCATATGATCTGAAACCGTTGTCCCGTCTCCAAAATCCCAGGTATTATGCACTCCCTCAGCATCCGCCATCTCTATACAGGAGATGTTTAAGGGAGCATGTCCCCGTGAAGGAATCGTGATAACCTGCATACCCTCTGTTTCATCTACTCTGAAATACATGGGATTTTCAATCTGACAAACAGGGATATTATCATGGGGATGGACCCATTCATACTGATCCGTATCCCAGCTCCCGACATCCAAAGATATCGGCTTTGTTGTATCATGCCAATCCGGAATGGAAATATTCAGGCGATACTCCCCGGAAACCGGGTTGAATATACCGGCCATCTCATCGGTGAAGATTCCATCAGCGTCTGCATCGACTCTTCCGATAGAGGCATTCGGGATGGTCTGTTTCTCTCCTGATAGGGTGTTCCCAAACGGATCCGTAATATGGAGAGTAATATTTCCCGGAGAAGCCATTATTTCCCTATCTGAATCTGAAGAGGCTGCTTTGTCAGAATCGGTCAGGGTTGCTGTTGACCCAAGAATGATGAGCTGAGAGTCCGAATCATCCGGAACAGAACTCTCATCATACGGCGGATTATACCCCCGCTGTATCAGATCATATATCTTCTGATAATGACTGAAAGCAGCAGGTACCTTTTCGATATGCGAACCGACCAGTTCTGTTGGTTGTCGTTTCCCGGTCACCACGGTCCGGGGTAGAACCGCTCCATACAGGGGATCAAGGTCAATCCCGT
>NZ_DAONKG010000083.1:0-9688 GCF_035406105.1 Methanospirillum sp. | reverse complement strand
CATCTCCTTGACATCGGATGCGGAACCGGGCTGTTTTTAGATCGGTATCTCCGGGAAGGAAAACACCGGACAGCAACCGGCATTGACATCTCCCCTGGCATGATACGAAAGGCACAGGAACGATTCCCAATGCTGCCCTATGTTGTTGGAAATGCAGAATTCCTCCCCTTTGTATCTGATACATTTGATTCAATCTCAAGTCTTCTGGCGTTTTCATATCTGCAAAACCCGGGCCTGACTCTTTCTGACTGTTACCGCGTTCTTGTCCCAGGGGGCAGAATTGCGGTGTGTACGCTTGGAAGAAACATCTTTACTTCAAGTCTTCCGGCCCTCTATTCTATCGGTGCCAAAATGAAGATACGCCGGGTCGGGGTAGGATCATTTGCGGAGCATTATTATTCTGCAAAGGAGATGTATGACCTTCTTGAAAAGGCAGGATTTGAGGAGATTGAAATATTCAGATGCTCCTTTGCACACTTTAATCTTGCCGGACCACTTTTTATGATAGCAAAGAAAGTTGAGTCATTTATCGAGGATAATATCCCCTATCTTGCCTACAACCTAATCGCTGCTGGAAAGAAGCCGGAAAAATAGTTTTGTTTTTTTATTATTTTCCTTTCAGTTTTTTCGAGAGTGCCTCAAAGGTATATTCCATCTCGTAATGACAGATGGTTTTTCTTGGGAGCCACAAAAATCGTTTTTGAAACTCCACATCGGCTTGTGTCACGTGGAGTGCCAGCGAGAGCTGAAAGGCAAGGATTACAAACACCATAAGAATGATATCCCGGAGGGTGAGGGTGATAGTAGAAAAGAACGAGTAATGCGCAGTAATAAGATAGCGTATCTGATCTGCAAGGCCTGCAAGTTGTCCTATTGTAATGGCGACGATGATAATAAGCAGCCCAAAGAGCAGAATCATGAAACAGGAGATGATCCAGGAACGAAGAAATCTGCCGATTATCGCAACTAGGGTGCACAGAATGAAAATTATGACAACAGGATCCGCGAGAGCCTGAAGGATTGCACTATCCATTGATGTAAACTCCACTGGCATCAGGTTTATTATTTTCTATCGCTGTCGGTTCATCTGTTTTATGATAGAACAAGCCACGCACATTTTATAATGAATACCGGAAAAGTAATACTATGGTTCAGTCATCCGTCATGTACAGCACAGGAAAACTCTTTTTAAAACAAAACCGGGGGATTGTATGAATCAGCGTTTTTGCATCGGGTTTGAACTCCATCAGCCATATCGCCTTAAAAAGGGATTTAAACCTCGTTTAGCAAGCGGCCCGGATGATCCGATGGAGCGCTACTTTGACGATGCCAATAAGGAGATCCTGCTCAGAGTATGCGAGAAGTGTTACGGGCCGGCAACTTCAATCATTCTTGACCAGCTTGATGACGGATTCTGTTGTGCATTCTCCATTTCCGGTGTTCTTATAGAACAGATGGAAAAGTGGGCGCCTGATGTCCTTGATCTTTTCAGGCAGGCTGCGAACCATAAAAATGTCGAGATGATTGGGCAGACTTACTTTCACAGTATTGCAAGCCTCTTTTGGACGATGGATGAATTTTGTGACCAGGTAAACCTGCATCGGGAGCTTGTTAAAGATGTCTTTGGTGTATCGCCACGGGTTTTTGAAAATACAGAATTTCTCTTTGATAACCGGATAGCAGCAACCGTAAAGGATCTGGGGTTTGATGCCTGTTTTACCGAAGGAGTTGACCATATCCTGCAATGGCGAAGTCCGAACTATCTGTACCGGTGTGCCGGTCTTCCGGTTATTATGCGTAATTTCAGACTCTCTGATGACATTGCCTTCCGGTTTACCTGCCGGGACTGGGACGCATGGCCTCTGACAGCAGACAGGTATGCCCAGTGGGTATCACGGACCCCTGGCGATTTTGTTCCCGTATTTATCGATTATGAAACAATCGGAGAACATTACTGGGTAGAGTCCGGAATTCATGAGTTCTTCAGACATCTCGGTCCGGAAATGCGAAACGCAGGTGTTCAGATGGTAAAACCCTCTGATCTTCTTTCATATCCGGTACGGGATGAGTTCTCTATTCCGCTCCCGATTTCCTGGGCAGATGCAGAGAAGGATGGCACCGCCTGGATTGAAAACAGGAAACAGAAGAATGCCTTCAGGGCAGTGCAGCGAGCCTCCACGTTCTGTACTGATAAACATACCTGGCGATGCCTCCAGATTAGCGATCATTTCTACTATATGTCATGTAAACATGGTTCATGCGGTGAAGTTCATTCGTATTTCAGTCACCAGCCGGAACATGAAGCCTTTATTACCTATATGGACGTTCTCGCGGATTTTGTCGGGCGGGAAATTGATGCCATGGATAAAAAGGAGTATCTCTACCCACTCCGTTCTCTACCCATAGATGATGCATTCTACTTCTCAAGTCCGGTAGGATATACAGGTCATGTTGCGTTTGATATGGATCATTTTGCCGAGATGCTTCAGATTGCACCTTCAGATTCTATTGACTATCATCATACGAGAGGTGATTTTGTTACCTGGTGCCGCACTGTCCTTGGGGATGAACCATTGGCTCAGGCGCTGGAAAAGGCACAGAACAGGCAGGAACTGATTCTCGCAGCAGACACCCGGAGGCATGAATTATGGACCGCTTTAAGATAGCTATATTCTGTTGGGAAAACCTCTATAGTGACCGGGTCGGAGGTCTTGCAAATGCAGCCACCTATCTGGCACAGGCCCTTGCAAAGGATCATGAGGTTCATTTCTTTACCAGGGGTGATGAGGATTTTGAAATGAACGGCGTATACTATCACGTATATCGGCCGCACGGGAATAATATAGTGGAATACTGTGCAGATCTCTCACGGGGGCTGGTACAGAGGTTTTTCCAGTATGATACCCCCGCCTTTGATGTACTTCATTTCCATGACTGGCATGTAACCGAAGCGCTCCATCTTCTCCAGCATCGCCCAACAGTATTTTCATTCCATTCGACCGAGTATGGACGAAACGGGAATGTTCATGGTGACTGGTGGGAGTACCATGAGATCTGCAGCAAAGAGTGGTATGCGGGGCTTATCGCCCGGCGGTGTATCATGGTCTCATGGACGCTCCGAAATGAGGTTCTTGACCTTTATAAGACAGATCCCAATAAGATTCATGTCATTCCAAACGGAGTGGTAAAAGAACAGTTTGATGTGAGCATCGATCCCGGATCTATCAAAGCACAGTATGGGCTTCATTATATGACGCCCCTGATTACCTATGTCGGGAGGATGGCATATCAGAAAGGGCCGGACATCCTTGTGGATGCGATACCCCGTATCCGTGAGAAGCACTGGAATACCGCATTCATTCTTGCCGGTGGAGGGGGGATGCGGGACTGGCTGATTGAAAGAACACAGGGCTGGCCGGTGCAGCTTCCCGGATTTATATCAGATGCAGAGTATGTCAGACTTCTGCATGCCAGTGATATCGTGGTAATTCCAAGCAGAAACGAGCCGTTTGGCATCATCCTCCTCGAAGCATGGAGTGCAAACCGACCGGTGGTCGTCAGCAAGGTAGGGGGTCTTGCAGAAAATGTTGAACATGGGGTGAACGGACTGGTTGTAGATCCCACACCAGAAGGTATTGCATGGGGAGTGACCTATTACCTCGACAACCCGCATGAACGGATCAGGTTAGCCCGTGGCGGATATAATCAGGTTGACCGGCGGTTCTTTTGGGATGCAATAAAAGATCAGGTCATGTACGTATATCGCGAGGCAATGAACTGAAGATTTCTATGTTTCCCCGGGAGAGTGCCTGACTGATATGGATGAAGCGTTCATTCCGGATACCATCAGATTTGGAAGAGAACTCACGCAACCAGCCATTGCATCAGGCCGGGAGTATCTCATGACATACCATGAGGCATACTGCTCATCTTCTTTTGCGGGAAACTCCCGGCGATATCATGGCCTTTTTATTGATCATGGCCGGATAATTCTCTCATCTCTTCATGAAACCATCAACGGCATCTCTCTTCTTCCGGGGTGGTGGGGAGATCGTCCTATTCATGAATCGGTTGCTCACATCCTTTCGGCACGATTATACCCGGTTACCGAAGAATTTTTCCTTGGTTCGGCACTGGTAACCAGAACACGGGAACTGGATCAGGGTCTTCGTATCAGATGGGAGATTACCGGGACGGCAGATCTGGAGATCCGTCCTCTTATGATCGACCGGAGTATCCATGATCTGGGATCTGAACATCAGATCCAGGTCGAACCGGTCCAGGGAGGATATGACTGGAACGGCTATCAGTTCAGGTGCACACTTCCTTTTACATCAGAGGAGCACCACTACTTCCATGCACGGTATCCCCTGGATGCTGCACGGGGATATGAAGATCAGGAGGATCTCTTCTCTCCTGGCATTTTTGCCGGAACTATTACCAATGATATCATAGAACTGGGAGTATATCCGGGCGGGACATATCACCTTCGCACCTCTCCTGCTCCTCCCCGGGATCTCATAAACCGGGCATCACACCTCTGCATACAAAACGGCAAAATTATCACCGGGTATCACGGGTTAATGCAGGCAAGAGGACGGGATACATTCATCAGCATGCCAGGACTGCTCCTTGCATATGGCAGGTATCATCAGGCAGAAGATCTCTTCAGGCAGTATCTTCGCCACCGAAACGGAGGGCTGATACCGGACCGGATCCCTGACTCATACAATTCGGCCGATGGTTCTCTCTGGTTTTTCTGGGCATTATTTCAGTACCTGCAGACACAGCAGAACTCACCTTTTGTTGACGGCATAATCCCTGATCTTGAATCGCTCATCATGTCATATCCGGAGACGGTCCATACCAGTATGGAACACGATCTCATCACGGTCAGTCCTCATTCTACCTGGATGAATACCCGGTATACACCCCGGGAAGGCAAGCCCGTCGAGATCAATGCACTGTGGGTACTGGCCCTCGAGGTCTGCGAGTACCTGGAAATCAATGTTCCGGTCTCATCAAAACAGGTACGGCGCTCATTTTATTCATTCTGGAACGAAGCGACGGGATGCCTGTATGATGTATTGGATCCGGACGATGCGGCAGTCCGGCCAAATCAGCTGATAGCATTGGCCCTTGGTCTTGTTCCTTTTGAGGAAGGGAGAAGGGCTCTTGATACGATTCAAAATACCCTGCTGACACCATACGGGCCACGGACCCTTGCGCCTGGTTCACCAGGGTATCAGGGAACCTATACAGGAGACGCTTTCTGTCATAATGGGATGGTCTGCCCCTGGCTCATGGCCTGGTATATAGACGCTCTCATCCAGTACGGTGAACATCCCTGGCATGTATCACGGGTACTTCATCCCCTCTCAAGCTATTTCCTGAGCGATGGATGCGGAATGATCCCCGAATTATTTGATGGTGATTTTCCCTATACTCCCAGAGGAGCCATCTGTCAGGCCCGGAGTACCGGCGAGTTCATCAGAGCAAGAAATACCATCCTTTCTTTACAGGGGACCCGCAACGACGAGTAAGTACTTTCATTTATATGTGATTTTCACTTTCACCCTGTTTCCTTTACCCTTATATGGAGCATGCAGACATCCTGCTATGGTATGTCAGTTCCTCTCCTCTCACAATTTTCAGTCTCAAGCGGAACATTCACCGCATTCATTGCCCCAGTCGAGGATCTGACACTGGCGCCGGGTGTATATCTCAGAAAAGAGACCGGCCTTATCCTCTATTTGTGTGGCAATTACCCGGTGATACTCCCGGAGCAGGATCGGTTCAGAGATAGGTTCGTCGTCAGAAGAGCACTGACCGCCTACCAGATCCTGACTATCCTTGATGAAGCGTACCAGTCATTTCTTATCTTCGAACATGATCGAACGCTTTTTGAAGATCGGGCAGACCTGCTCCCTATCATCGGTCACCGGCTCAGGGAATATGCTATGAAAAATTCCGGCGTCCTTCTTCTGGCGCCATATCCTGATATGTATATACAGGTTCTTGAACCCTTTTTTCACCGGATATTTTTGATCCAGCAAACACCGGTGAAACCCGTTCCTCTAAAAAAGAGAAAACTATCAAAACAACTCTCCCTGGAGGTATGAGATGACCACGGAATCAGATCCTTTTCTGCTTGATATTTCCAGGACTAAAACCGGAGTAGATATCTGGGAGAAGATCGATGGTCATCTCTCCTGTACGCACCATACCCTGGAGCCTGAATTCTTCCTCTCCTTTCCGGATCCCCACCAGTATTATGATCTGCTGGATGGTCTTGCATCTGCATACCCGGTAACCCCCTGTCAGATCACCACCATCTACGGAAAAGAGGAGGGTTATCGAGTTCAGGCAGGACGGGAAGTTGCAGAAAAGATAGAGCAGCAGACCTTGTACCAGGCCCGGCTTTTTAATGTCGATATCCGGCCGGAACAGATCTTTTGTGCACAAAACAGCCGGATTGTGGGAGGATATGCCACTGCGGATCGGTTTTCTCCTGATCAGCAGCCGCATCTGGACCAGATGGAGATCATCTGTAGTGAAAATCCTCACCGGTGTCAGCATCCGGGAAGGGTCACCATCACCACATCATCTCGACAATGGGTGCTTGACGGTCCGGATGCGCATATTGCTGAGGATATGTTCGCAATTATTCAGGATCAGGATCCGGATATCATCCTCTTTCCAGACTATGATACCTGGTCAGGAATTTTTTACACCCTTGCCAGAACGTATCATCTTGGAAACACATTAAGCAGAACCGGAAGATTTCATACCATCGCGCCCCGCTCCTACTATAGTTACGGAAGAATGGAGCACCGTCTTGGGGCAAAGATTCCGGAAGGGCGGATAATCATTGATACACGGCAGAGTTTTATGTATCGTGAAGGTGACATCAGGGGCATTTTCCTTGCATCACGACTGGCAGGCCTGTCACCCAATCTTACCTGCCGGCTGACACCGGGGACGCTCATCTCATCATATGAAGTATTTGAGGCACTTGCCCGTGGATTTGCGGTTCCTTTCCGGAAGAGTGATGCAGAGGCATGCAGGAATATCACAGATATGAGACTTGATTACCGGGGAGGATATCTGCTTCAGCCTCCACCGGGCATATTTGCCGATGTAACCCAGATCGATTTTACTTCCTTTTACCCATCCATTATCGTCAGAGAGGACCTTTCCCCTGAAACCTTACAGAACAGGGAAAAACCCGGTTTTCTTCCATCTGTATTAAAACCGGTTATCTCACTCCGACATACCACCAAACAACGTAAAAAAACCGATCCATCCTATGCAGGGATGGACGGGGTATTAAAATGGATGCTGGTCACCTGTTTTGGATACACCGGATACAAAAATGCACGATTCGGGAGGATTGAGGTTCATGAGGAGATCACCCGGGCTGCCACCCGTATCCTGAAAGATTGTGTAACCCTTACTGAATCCTATGGTGGGGAAGTCCTCCATGCAATTATTGACTGTCTCTTTATCAGGGGAGGTCATGCTAAAGTAATCCAGGATGCGATCGAACACATGACATCATTTCATACAGAGGCCGATACATATGACTGGGTGGTATTTCTTCCACAATCTGACGGAAGTGGATCATACTGCTCCTATTTTGGTCGGCTGAAACATGGCAGAATGAAGATAAAGGGGATGTTGGCAAACCGCCGGACGACACCGTCATACATTGTACGAATGCAGAATGAGATGCTGGAATACCTTGGCACATATCACCATTATTCTGATCTTGCTGATGCACGGGAGTACTTGTTCTCTGTATACACTCACTATAAGGACAACCTGACCCATGCAGATCTCAAAGATTTTATTATCACCCGCCGGATAGGGCGGGCACAGTACAACAGGCACTGTATCGCTCAGGCGGTTTTGGATCGGTACAGGGACTGCAACGTACCCGTGGAACCGGGCATGGATGTATCATTCCTGGTCAGGGATGAGAAACGTCTTATCGTTGATCCCTCCTGGGATCCACAGGGGATTGATACACGATATTATGGCCGTATTCTTGAAAAGGCATATAAGGAGGTCACCTGTATGATTCCTTGACGGTTCGATCCATGATAATTTCACCGGGAATTGGAGATGTCAGATCAGAAATCATTGATCTGCTGGCGGGGAGTAAAAAAGAAATTTCACCAGGGATGATACTACTACACTCAGGTTCGATGAAAATTCCCTGCATGTCCACATAAAAAAATGACTCGTGTTTTGTATATCGATGATGAAACAACCCTCCTTAACCTTACCCAGATTTATCTGAAAGAGGAGGCAGACCTTGATGTTGAGGTTGCAGCATCGGCTGAAGAAGGGCTTTTCAGGCTGAAAAATGAATCGTTTGATGCGATTATTTCAGATTATGATATGCCTGACATGGATGGTATTGAACTGCTCAAATGTGTACGAAATGAAAATCCCACCATACCATTCATCGTCTTTACCGGAAAAGGACGGGAAGAGATCGTTATTGAGGCACTCAATTATGGCGCTGATTTTTATCTGCAAAAGGGAGGTGACCCAAAACCACTCTTTACCGAGCTTGCAAATGCGGTCCGGCACCTTGTCAGGAGAAGTCAGGCAGAAATCTCAGCAAAACAACATGAACAATACTGGACGAGTATAAAAGAGTCGATAAACGAAAAATTGCAACGCATTGAAGAGTCAGCCCACATATTACAAAAAACCCCTGATATGAGCCCGGAGAGCGGGGAGCATATCACGAAGATTCTTACCCTTGTCAGGGCAATCCATGAGGAACTGAATAATCAATATCATCCAAATCAGGAATCATCATGAGCGCTGAAGGTGTCATGTCATCAATTGAGTTTCAGATGAGCCTGCTCCTATTTGTAGCCCTGGCTGGATATCTTCTCGCCTCCCGGATTAATCAGTCGGCGGTTATCGGGGAGATACTGGTCGGACTTATCGTAGGACCTAGTGTTCTGGGTCTTGTGACATACACCGATTTTGTAAGCAGCATTGCACATCTTGGTGCCATTATTCTCCTGTTTGTTATTGGATTTGAATTTAATATCCGTGAAATATTCAATATCAGATATGGTTTTATCGCAGGATTCGGGGTTATCATTCCGTGGATTGGCGGGTATGCAACCGCTCTCCTGTTTCATTTTGATACACAGGGTGCATTTTTTGTCGGGACTGCGCTTACCGCAACCAGTATTGCAATTACCGCAAATGTTCTCAGGGAGATAAACCAGCTCCAATCAAAAGCAGCAAAAGCCATCATCGGGGCTGCTGTCATAGATGATGTCCTGAGCTTACTTGCCCTGGCGATAACTGAGGATGTTGTGTCCGGTTCATTTACCATAGAAGGGATTGTCCTCGTCTTTGTAAAGGCAATCGGGTTTATGGTACTTTTCGGCCTTCTGGGGGTATCGGTTATCAGCACATTCCTTATGAAACTGGATCACTCACGGATAGCAGAAAAATTTCCGGAATTTGTCTTTATCACAGCAATGATGATCGCATTCTTGTATGCTATGGTTGCAGATCTGGTTGGTTTGTCAGGGATCGTTGGAGCATTCCTTGCCGGTGTCTCGATGGAGAGTGTGGGACTTCGCCGGAGCAAGGACTTAAAAGAAGGAGCAGAATACCTGCAGATCATATTTGCCTCTATCTTCTTTGT
>NZ_DAONKG010000082.1:0-9726 GCF_035406105.1 Methanospirillum sp. | reverse complement strand
CCTGGAGGGTCATTTACGCCTGGACCAGGAACAGATGATCAGAATATTCAGTCTGTTCTGGAACAACAGGGAATCACCCCGGATATGTTTGAAACCGTATCAAAGGTACTGGATACCACCTTTGCCGGATCAGTCCGTCCTGTCATCATGAAAACAGATCTCTCGTATGAGATTGCTGATACAGATCCACTCATCAGATTCACTCTTCTACCTGGTCAATATGCAACTACTGTCCTGAGGGAACTCATGAAGGGAGACCCGTTGCATATGATTTAAATTTTTCAGGTTTTTATCACACGCCACTTCGTGATAAGGTTATCTCCGGCCAGATAATGCGAAGTCAGTTCCAGTTTTAAGAGATCAGTCACTTCCCGGGGATGAAGGCCGGTAACAAGAGAGGGGGTGTCTTCTCCACCGGCAATAAAAGGGAGATGAATGAGGACAAGTTCATCAATAAGATTCTCCTGGAACATGTGGCCGTTCAGGGTTGAACCTCCTTCAATCATCAGCGTATGAATGGCATATTTCTCATAAAGGAGCTTCATAAGAACATGAAGATCAACCAAATCATCTCCACAAACCTCAATATGAGCACCTTTCTCTGCCAATGCTTCACATTTATCCTTCTCTGCCCTGGCTGATACGGCAATAATGGTTGGCGCGTCAGGTGAGAGCACATGTGCGTCTGGAGAGATATCTGCTTTTGATGTAGGAATTACCCGTATAGGATTCTTTCCCGGAACATGCCTGACAGTCAGAAATGAGTCGTCAATTCTGATGGTATTTGCTCCGACCATTATTGCATCTGATTCAGCCCGTATCTGATGGAGTAATACCTCCGCCTCATGAGACATAAACTGCATCAGGAGCTTGGATGAAGCGCCCCGTGTTACCGTGAGTTTTCCATCAATGGTTACTTCTGATACAAGGGTAACATACGGGCGATTTGAATGGTCAGACATAGGTGGCAGTACTGTTTGATTGTACAGGACTAATATTTGCTGCATATGTGGAATTATTTCCTGGGTAGTAAGCACAACCTGCATCATCTTCTCAGTTCTGAATTTGCAATCATCGGCAGAAATATCTCATATCATTATCAACGAATGAGAAAGAATGAATATAACTGCATTTCGGTACAGGTTTATCAGGTATCTCGAGCCGATAGCAGAAATATGTAAAAAGAGCGGATTATCTCCAAACAGTATTACCATATTATCAATCCTATGCGGTTGTTTCTGCTCATTTTCCTATATTTTCCATTCATATTTCATCGGTAGTCTTTTTTTGTTCTGCTCTGCAATCCTGGATCTTGTCGACGGTTCTGTGGCACGGATGACCGGGCATGAAACACCGTTTGGGGCGGTCTTTGACTGGATTGCAGACAAATATGTTGACACTATCGTCCTTCTCGGAGTAGGTTTGTCTGGAATTCCCATCATATCAGGACTTTTGAATATCTCACCGGTCTGGGATTTTGGGGTAGTGGCTGTAGCCATTATCGGTTCAATGATGAATACCTTTATAAAACCGGTTACGTATGCGGAGATTGGATTTACCGAACGAAAAGAAGGAAAAATTGATGATCCGCTTGAGGGTATCGGTTTTTTTGGCCGTCCTGAAACGGTACTGGTTCTTGTTCTTGGGGGTCTTTCAGGATTTATCTGGATATCGGTCCTTATTATCGCAGTTTGTACTCATCTTTCTGCTTTTCAGAGAATTGTGTATCTTTATAAACGATACTCCTAAACTCGTTTTCATATGAGGATACAAGGGCCCTTGCAAAATCGCCCAGTGAGGGGATAAGTCTGAAAAGACTGTATGCCAGGACCACCAGAAAAATCAATGCAATTCCTTCGGCAAAGATGTTGTGTGCCCAGAAAAAACTTGAGTATCCATATTCAGGGTTTCCTGATATGTCCGGTAGCCATGCAAATAATTGACTGGTATAGGTGATGATCACGCCTGCATTCCGAAAGAGGTTGAGTATATATATTGTCGGGACGATGAGGAGAAATGCCAGACATTTTTGTCGGATGGTAGTAGGAACTGCTGATGCTACGCCGAGCATAATTGCTATCGCCTGAATACCGGTACATGCCAGGATTATTTCAACCCTGAAAAATCCACTCTGAAAGGTATTCCATAACACAAGATATACGGGATATCCAAGAAGTTGTAAAATGCCATAGGTATGGCTTATAACGGTTGCAATCAGAAAATTACCTATCGCTTCGATGAATGCAAATGGCGCATAAATAATAAATGCAACGCCAGCAGCTCTGGTAAGGCTTATTACTGCATTATCCTTCTTTAAAAGAAGCCGAATCGTTATGATTAAGAACGGGATAGAAAGGACCGCCATTACCGGATACAGAATATTACTCTCTTCGACCCATGAGGGGAGCCCGCCAATAAAAACGATAATGATAGTTATCCATGCAATAATGCCTGCAAGGATTCGATGTCTCCCTGGAATGAGGGCCAGGAGGAAAAAAAAGCAGGAAACAGGAATAAGGAGTTCAAACATCTCCCATATTGTCTGAATGACAATCAGATAATGTTTCTTACTCGTTGTCTATAGAGATGAGATGAGAGACCGGTGATGTATATTTTAAATGTTTCTTTATCAGACCTATAAGTATGTTTTGTGAGAAGTGCGGAAAATTACTAAAAAATAAGGGTGGCTCTTTCGTCTGTACCTCATGTGGCTGGGAAAAAGAAGGCCATGGTGAGACAAAAATGAAGATCACTGATAAAAGACGGGAGAAAGAGATTGTAATTGTTGATGATGCCGAATCAGTCCGGACCCTTCCAACCATCGCGGTAAAATGTCCCAATTGTGGGAATGGCGAAGCATTCTGGTGGCTTCGACAACTCAGGTCTGCAGATGAGAGTGAGGTGAGGTTTTTCCGCTGCACAAATAGCAAGTGTAATCATACCTGGCGTGAGTACGATTAACACCATTCAATATAGGTATTCACGAGTTCAGTCGTTTCATCGTAAATCGAACAGGAAAGAGATTAGATCTTTCTGTTTCCTTTTCTCCGGGTTGATGTCATAGAACGTCTGGTCTGGACAGATGTCCTGAACCTGAGTGATTCATTCACCAGACTTTTTACCCATGAATCAACTGATACTTCAATCTCTTCCGGCGTCAGATTGTACATGCAGGGCCATCTGATAAGATCAGAGAATTCATCCAGTTCCCACCGTCGCCTTTCTGTACCCTCTCTCTCATCCTTTCCCAGATTGCATCTTCCGGCATCGCCATCTGAAATAAGGACAAAGAAGGCACACACTGAGCAGGGTCGTATCTGGCGTTTTTCTGGTGGAGTCACAATCATTTTTTTGCAAAATTATTGATCTTTAAAATACTTACAACCCTAGCATCTGAAGGATGAATAAAACTCCTGACAGACAAAGTATAAATATCACCACTCCTATCCATCGTGGTATATGGAAAAGCTCCGGGATTGTTTCAGCAGGAAAAATTCCTATTGACAGGATCTTTTCATTTATCACAGGATAAAAATGTGCAAAGAGACCAGTTCCGATAAGGATTCCCACCGCTCCCCCAAGGAGTGCATCCATCTGCCCCTGTCCGATCGCACCGGCAACTGTCCCGGGGCAATATCCCAGCAGGCCAAATCCAATACCGAATAATAACCCGCCAATAACACTGGATCCTATTGAACCTGGAAAGGTATGAAATTCTATGAGAGTGAACGATTTCATAATATGAATACCGATCATACCCACCAGTATTGCAGAGACTATTACTTTTACTACCGTAAAATCAGTTAAAAGAAGTTGTCCAATGATGGTATCATAACTGGTAACACCCCCTTTCTGAAGACAAAAACCAAATCCGATGCCAATAAGAAGACCAAGTACCTTCTGAAGTCCGGCATTTTTGTGACATTCTTTAAGGTTCATCATCAATCACCTGGAGAAAAGAAGCATTGCAGTTCCAATCCCTGCCACGAAAAAACCCATCACTGCAATGAGACTTGCAAGTGACAACTGGGAAATTCCGGATATTCCATGCCCGCTTGTGCATCCCCAGCACCATCGGGCTCCAAGGCCCATGAGAATTCCACCAGCGAGCGCGGTAATAAACCGAAGAAAGATATTATCTCCGAATGCACCCTGAAAAACTGAAGGAACAAAGGATATGTGAAATGTTCCTGAAAGTATCGATGAAAAAAAGGATCCGAGTATGATCCCAAGAACCATCATCCACTGCCAGTCAATTTCCGGGTTAAACATTTTATAATATTCTTTGTTCTTCACCTTATCAGGGCAGATGAGACGTTCTATCATACCTGAAGTTTTAGAGAATGCAGTACTGCACCCAAGTGGCCGGTCTGAAAAAAGAAATGAACACCAGAGAAGAATACCAATCCCTGCTCCAGCCATATAGGGAGACCAAGTTGTCTCAAAGAGAAGATCAAGCATACCAATGATCTTATTTCATTGGATTTGAAGGGATCGTCTGATGGAAAATAATTAAAAAAATGTGTGTGAACCGGATGGATTCATATAACTAGCCATATACGGTAACAAGTCCTTTAAAAATGCATGCCCCATTTTACAGAGAGAAATTCTATTTAGTATATCTTCTTTAGGATACTCATACTCTCGTATTCCCGTATCCTTTTCCACGAGTGATAAAAAGCTTCTGATATCCTGCTCATCCAGTTCTGGATGAAACTGGAGACCCACGATGAAATGATTATATATAAAGCCCTGGTTTTGACATGATGCTGAAGAATAAATTGGAATTGCCTGATCCGGGATTGAAAATGTATCCTGGTGCCACGAAAAAACCATACATTCTTGCGGGATGATTGAAGAGAACGGATGATCCTGAAAAATCTCGTGGCGACGTGAGATTGAAATCCACCCATATTCTGGTGTGGGAAGTCGTGTAACTTTTCCCCCAAGTACATCAGATAGTAACTGAGCGCCTAGACAAATTCCTAAAACAGGAACATTCCTTTTTATGATTGAACCAATAAACTTTTTTTCTTCAATAAGCCAGGGATAGACATCATGTTGATAGATATTCATCGGCCCTCCCATAATAATGAGAAAAGATACCTCTCCAGGATCAGGGAGAGAATCCCCGTTCCATAGATGTATATTGAATACAGGAATTGAGCGATCATAAAACCACTGCGCAATAGAGCAGGGTTCTTCATACGGGGCATGAAGAAGCGCGAATACTTTTTTTTCTGCATTATCTGATTGAGATACAATGTGTTCAGGCATGTGAGAAATATTCATTATACCTGTTTACTCATGATACTATAGCATGAAATGTATCATCGTATCCGGAGTAGTTATTCTGACTCTCTTTTCCATCCTTTCTTTTTCAGTATACGCTGATATTCTGGTTCCTCCTTCTTTTATTGCAGGAGAACCGGTTGTCATTGAGGGAACTACGAACTTTAACACAGATAATTCGATTCATATTGACATATGGCCGGCCTCCTTTGGACCGAAAGCAAAGTATGAACCCTCAATGAGTGGAGGTGGGTCTGGAGTGGTTCCTGTTAAGCGGGGGAATAATTCGGAATATATCTGGAATGGAACCTTTGATTCTCAAGGCTGGTCACCTGATACCTATATGGTACGGGCAGAAGTCATCGGAAAAGGGTATGTTGAAACCGCGGTTTTTGATCTTGTAACGGACCAACCAGCTGGTCAGATACCAACAGGTCCAATAACACCTGCACCTGCTGTCAACCAGACAGAGGCGGTCCCTGATGTGACACCTGTCCCCACGAAAGAAAGTGAGACTGAAATAATTATTCAGACAACTCCGATGCAGACGCAAAAAAGTTCTCTTAATGGGATCACAATCGTGTTATCCCTGTGTATTCTGATGGGATGTGCCTTTATTGCGGGATCCCGTCGATAAATTCCTTTAATTTTTCTTTGAAAAATTTTTCTACCTCTATCATTGTCTCTTTTTTCCCTCTGGCTGCAATGAGATTGCGGACATCTCCCTCCATATTTGCAAAGGTTATCTTCTCTCCCCGTTCTACAAGTTCAATATCAAATTTTTCCAAAATATCGCGAATAATTGTGCGGGGTGTTCCGGGAGGAAAAACCAGGTCATATAATTGCTCATCTTCCATGGTTTTAAGGTTTATAAGTATTCAGGGATGAGCATTTCCCTTTGTATGAAAAGAGAATTATTTGCCGATAGCAATCCGCCTTGACATAATACATTTTCCCCCTCTGACTCCTCCGATTGGTTTGTCTGGTTTGCCCAGCGAATTCATGCATCGTCCCATAAGTGCGGCACCCCGTGCAAGACCATCATCAACAAAGACAACGTGGTCAACTGGATTTTGAAAGAGTTTTCGTTCGATAATGCCCTGAAGAATATACTCCGGTTTCTTCCCGGATATTGCAGCTCTCCCGGTAAATCCGATAGAACTTTCAGGATATATCATACCAAGCTCCTGTACCACATCGATCATACGAAGGGCCATCTGGGCACACACACGATCGATTACTTCATTTAATACCGGTAATGAGTGTTTTGTAATTACTTCGTTTCCTATTTCACCCAGTTTTTCAAGGTTGGAACCGTTCACCCCTGCATCAACACCGATTAAGGCGACTCCGGATTCCTTAGCAACTTTGGCATAAACGGGAACCATCCCATATCGCGTTCTATCTTCCGGAACCACTTCGACAGATATCAAATCATGACATGCATCCACATATGAGCGGACAATATTTGATGATTTTCTGGATCCGAGAACCGTGGATAATCTGCTCTTCTCTCCGAAAATATCCAGGGCTGTCCCGTTCTTTTTATTAACAAGACCGGTTCCTTTTACGATGGCATCAGGGATAGCCCCGGCCAGACCACAGATATTGCCGATTGTTTTTGCAAATGGATTTGTGGATTGTGGATCGACTCTGGAAGTGATCCGGCCATCCAGGGTAGTTCCAAAATCTATGGAGATGCATGGGTTGCGAAAATCAACAGGAGTCCATTTTGCACCTTCCTTAATCCCCGCCATGGCCAGTTCACCCTCCATTTCATTGGCAACCATCTCGACTCCGGTTGTCCCCTGAGGGGGAACGACTCCGGCAACCGCTCCGGAGAAATTGACCCGGTCAGCAAATGAAAACGGCTGTAATTTTTGTGGCTGGTTCATCTTTGACATCGGAGGTGTCATCTTTTTGGGTGGAACTCCGGCCTCAAGGCATCCGTTTGCAAGGGCAATAATAAAATCTCCGACCTGATCCGGAGAATCCATAGCAGCAACAACCCCGGTACTTCGGACGACAAAATCAAGGTCTTTTTTAATATCCAGTTTTGCATCTTTATGGCATTTGATTAATGTGTCACGCACCAGTTCAGTGACAGATTCGCGGGTCAGTTCGGTTCCGTCAAGTGTTCTGCCAAATATCTCTTCTCCAGGAGCTGGTGGCCTGACATCGCGGCTCATACTGACCGTTTTATTAATAACATAACACATACCGGTCTCAAGATTTACCCCGGTCAGAATACATTTTGTTGTAGTATTCCCCATCTCCACCGACGCAACAATGAAGTAGGGCTTTTCATCATATTCCCGGCATTCCATACCCGGCCCCCTGATAATAAGGGGTGGTGGAGGACTTTCGACAATGTGGGGTTTCGGATGTGGTTTAAAAATTTTGTCGAAGATTCCAGGATTCATAAAAACCAGTGATTCCGGGTGTACGATATATGTTTCGATTTGAATGCCGATAATAGAGTATATCTATAAATGGAAGGCATCTCAGAACAATAACCTATGGCAGATCCTCATGTATGCCAGAATTGTCAGTTCTGTATCCCTATCCTTGGTAAAAATAAAGAGGTTTTACGACTTGAGTGCTGGAAAAACCCTCCTGTTCCGATATATGTAGGAAACGATAATGAAGGCAAATATAAAATAATCCATATCAGGCCAAAAGTTGAATCCACATGGAAATGTGCTGAGTGGAAGGAAAAAAAGATGGGATTCTGGTAAGATTTCCCCGGTTTTTTACCTTCATAATAATCGGCAGGGTATTCCCCGCATAATAACTGGAAACAGGATATTCCTACAGTTTAGAAAGATATACTTCCAACAGGTTTTTTAATGTACTTGCCTGCGTATATATTCAACAGAACTATTGAGGTTTGTATATGGTAGTCAGAAAAATAAAAGAACGCATTTTCTCAATCGGCACTATTGACTGGGATAGAAGACTATTTGATAGTCTTATCCCCCTGCCGGATGGGACATCATATAATTCTTACCTTATCAGAGGGAGTGAGAAGACGGCCCTTATTGATACGGTTGATCCCTCCTCCGAAGAGGAGTTTATCACCAACATTGTTCGTGCCGGATGTGATAGGATTGATGCAATCATTATCAATCACGCCGAACAGGATCATGCAGGATCTCTCCCCATATTACTTGAATTGTTTCCGGGAGCAAAGGTCTATTGCACAGAAAAATGTAAAGACCTTATCAATCATCTTCTGGATGTGCCTGCCGGCAGGGTCCAGGTTGTAAAAACTGGTGATGTACTCCATCTTGGTGATATAACTCTCGAATTTTATGAATATCCATGGGTACACTGGCCTGAAACCATGGTTACCTACAGTCCGGAGGAGAAAATTCTCTTCTCCTGTGATCTGTTCGGCTCCCATTTTGCGACATCTTCACTGTACATGAATGAGCCATGTAAGATTGAGATTGCAGCCAAGCGATATTATGCAGAAATAATGATGCCGTTTCGCGGGAGCATAAAAAAACACCTCGAATCCATCTCGAATATGGATATACAGATAATCGCACCAAGTCATGGGCCGCTCTATCATGATCCAGAGTGGATTATTGATAAATACAGGCAATGGACCGATGATACCGTCAGAAATAATGTACTCATTCCCTATGTTTCCATGCATGGAAGTACTGAACGAATGGTTCGGACGCTTACTGAACTGCTCATGGAACGGAATATTGGAGTAAAACCATTTCATCTTACTGATGCAGATACCGGACTTCTGGCAATGGAACTGGTTGATGCTGCAACTGTCATACTGGCAACACCAACAGTTCTTTTCGGACCTCATCCGGTGATGGTAAATACTGCGTATCTTGCAAATTTAGTCAAACCCAAAACAAGGTATGTATCTGTTATCGGCTCGTACGGATGGGGAGGGAAGACCATCGATGCGCTCACGTCGATGATACCTCACATAAAAGCAGAATTGATACCTCCGGTATATATTCAGGGAGCTCCGGATGAGAAAACCAGAGATGAACTGAAACGATTAGCCGATACGATTGCCGAGAAACATGCGTCAGATCCTTTAGTCACGGATAATTACTAAATAACACTTTGTGGAATCTGAATGACGCAGCCAGAAAATTTCCGGGAGGTTATCCGGCATTCTCCTCTTATCTATCTCATAGGAGTGGCAGGCGATTCAGGATCAGGAAAATCAACATTCACAAAGGCAATATCAGATATTTTCGGGGAAGAACTGGTCACATCTATAACGGTGGATGATTACCATCTCTATGATCGCAAAACCAGGACAGAGATGGGGATTACCCCCCTGCTTATATCTGCAAATAATCTGAATCTTCTTGAAGAACACCTGCAGGAGTTAAAAAAAGGAAATCCTATTCGAAAACCTGTATACCTGCATGATCATGGAACCTTTGGTGA
>NZ_DAONKG010000081.1:0-9876 GCF_035406105.1 Methanospirillum sp. | reverse complement strand
TACAGTGTATGCGTATGTAACTTTTATGAAATTGTAGGGGCGACATATAGGAGCAGGTTGATACGTGAATTCAGAAGTCCGAATTCTCCATGTGGATGATGAGCCGGTTATATGCGATTTGACAAAGCTCAGTCTTGAAAAAAACGGACGACTCAAGGTTGATGTAGTCCATTCAGCAGAAGAAGCACTCGAACGGATACGATCCGGATCATACTCATGTATCATATCTGATTATGAAATGCCCATCATGAACGGGCTTGATTTTTTAAAAGAAGTCCGAAGTATTGATCCTGATATCCCCTTTATCCTCTTTTCCGGCAGAGGACGTGAGGCAGTCATCATTGATGCAATTAATACCGGAGCGGATTTCTATATTCAGAAAGGGGGCGATCCAAAAGCTCTTTTTGCTGAACTTAACCATAAAGTCGAATATGCCATTCAACAGCGCAATACGCGCATGGCGTTAAAAAGAAGGGACGGAATTCTTGAAGCGGTCAGTCTGGTCGCAAACCTGTTTCTTGGAGGTGAGCCGTTTGAACGGGCATTACAGGAAGCAATTACCCTCTTTGGTCTGGCTACAGAAGTTGATACCGTCAGGCTGTTCGCATTACATTCAGATGGACCAGCTCATGATGCCCCCGCTCCCTCTTATGTACAGAATAAAGCCTCGTGGACACGGATTGCAATTCACCCTGATCCGTACGAGCAGTATATCAGATCTGAAAAAATTCCTGTAGACAATGGACTTTTAGACCGGCTCTCTAGAGGTGAGACACTTATTCTGAATGAATCAGAAATTCAGAAATATTATCTCTTCAACCAGGGATTAACCCCCAAATCCATTGCCATCTTTCCGGTTTTTGTCGATCAGAACGTCTGGGGAGTCTTATGGTTTACTGATTTCATGGGTGGGCGAATCTGGTCCGGAGTGGAGATTGATGCCCTTCTTGCAGCATCAGCCATGATAGGCTCGGCCATTCAGCAGGACCAGATGCGAAGATCGCTCATTCAGGCCAAGGAAAAATATGCATCTATGTATTCCCTGATGAGAAGATTATGTGATACCGTCCCTGATATCCTCTGGGCAAAAGACCAGGAGGGTTCTTTTCTTTTTGTGAATCAGGCCGGTGCAGATCTACTCAGTGCAGGGAATACTGATGACCTGGTTGGAAAAAAGGAAGAAGACTGTATTTGTGGCATACCTCATTCTTTCCAATCCGAAACGGGTCATACTATACTTCCCTCAAATGGAAGGTTTACCCTTAAAACCGGATCAGGGATTACAGAACTGGATATCCTTACGGTACCATTTGTGAACCATCAGGGAGAACCGATTGGTACCGTGACGCTGGGCAGGGATATCACCAGTATCTGTCAGATTAAGCAAGGTCTTGTGCGATCTAAAGAACGATATGAAAATATCATCCAGGCCATCCACATCGGTGTTATCGTCGTCTCAAAGGATGGGATTATCAAGGATGTCAATCCCCGTGCACAGGAATTGCTCAGTGTCAGCAAAGAGGAGATGATCGGTACCCCACTTCGGAAAAACAGGATCCTGCGTGAGATGGAATTATCTGACGCAGTTCGTGAAGTACTTCAGGGGGGGGCCGCCATCTCGTATCTGACCTCTCATACGATAACCGGAACAAAAGAAGATTTACATTGTATGGTTCGGTTACTCGTTCCAGAAAACGGAGGGGATGCAGAGGTTCTGATTACCATCGACCCCCATTACATCGAATAATCAGAGAAGGGACACGAGATCCCGAAGTACTGCAGCCGGATCTTCTGCCTTTACCACACTTGATGCGAGAAGAACACCGTCAGTTCCAAGATCAACTGCAGTCTTAACACACCGGCCTGAATGAATTCCCGCACCGGTAAGAACCCTGACATCTGGATTATATCTCTTTACAATTTCAACCGAACCGGTAATGATTTCAGGATTTGCTTCAGAAACAGAAATAGTACCCCCAATCAGCTCGGGAGGTTCGATAGCCACATAATCCGGGCCGAGTGCTGCAAGAGCTGCTGTCGTTGCCACATTATTTGAACAAACACAGGAGAGGAGTCCGGCACTTTTCAGGGCACTCACATTCCTCTCAATATCTGCAATCGTAAGACGATACTCAGAATGATTCACCAGTGATCCGATCGCCCCGGCAGCTTTTATTGCGGCAAGCGGCATCCGTCCGGTGTGAGCACCAGGATCGACCGGGTCGATATGCTGGGCAAATACCGGGATGTCATAATGGTGATGCACCGGATGGATATCAGTATAGAGCGGTGCCAGTGCAATAGTCACACCGGATTCATCAGTAACCTCACGAGCAGCCCTCGCGATCCGATGGGCGCCGTTTCCGATGGATTCTGAGTAGCATTTTAGGTTTACAAGGATCAGAGGGGTTTTCAGTGATTGTGATTTCATACGGCATTCATTGGTTGTAGTATTACTTATCAGTTCACAATAATGACTGCATGTGGTCTCTCCGGTGCACTTCAGACCCCGGATCGTATTTCAGATAGTCCTCTTCGGTATCCTGACCTGGTAATCCCTCCAAAACTTATCCTGAGAATCTGTTCCTTCAGCTCACGCACTTCGTCATCAGAAAGAGACGATTCAATCCTTCGTTTCCATATCCGTGTCATCTCTTTGGCATATTCACCTCCCCTCCCCCGGGCATCAATGATATACCATCTGATACCCATTCGGATAAGTGACGGATATTCATCAAAAAGACTGTGCTCAGAAGAGTTCAGGATATGACTTCGTCCTGCATGTTCACACCAGACCGGAAATGAAATTTTTTTCTCATCCTGAAGCAGGATGTATGCCTTATCGGTTATTGTAGCATAGGCACACAGATGATCCTCTGTGACCGCTGCCTCAAGAAGACCCTGACAACAGATGGCTGGTTCCGGACCGGTGTTGACCGGATATGCACGGACGATATCAGCAATCTCCTGTTCAGATAACTCCGGAGAGAGTGTACAGAACTCATACCGGTGACATGCACGGAGTGCAGCAGCATTTGTCACAGGAAGTCCATACCAGGATGAAATGTGTAATTCTGGGTTTACATTATGAATATATTCACCCATTCCTACTGCATCGACCAGATAGTGACGGATACCACGTGATGCCCAGTGGTCCAGATGACTCATGAACAGATCAACCTCGTTCTGTCTCATGACACCAGGGAGCACTATTCCGATGGATTGGTCACATTTTGAAAAATCATTAGGCCATTCAGGACTGGTCGTCCAGAGAAGATATACCCGGTCCGCACCATTTCTCAGAGCGATGTCAGCATCCGTTCCTGAAGATACAAGAACAACAAGCCGCGACTGCATTGGAACCGGTCCTGAAATGGATGCACCATCACAGGAAGGTCTGTTCTGTATCCTGTCACGGATCTCAACCATATCAGACCCTGGAATACCCGACTGAACAACTGCATCTTCTGCAGCCCTCAGTATCTCACGCCGGAGAGCGTTCAGAACACGGATAGGAGCAAACCATCCTTCTTCTCCTGAAATGGTAATATCTGAGAAGGAGAAGAGTGTGCCACCAGTCTTCATCAGATGCTCCCGGATCATCTCTTGTGTCAGTGATCGCGTTTTTGCAGGTGCTATGGTTTCCGGTCCCCTGCAGGTGAAAGCGTGTAGGTGTGATCGCCGGTCACGGACTGTCCCGGTCACCGATATGGTGCCATTTTCCGCAAATATGACCGAACAGGAGATGGAAAGAGACCCTTCATACCGGGCATCAGGGTCCGCGAGCAGATATGTAATATTCCGGTTCAGAACTCGCCGTCGTGTCAGAAAGACCGGCGAACCGGCTGATACCTGAAATGGTATCGAAAGTTCCATGATTCCATCCCGGATGATCGGATCATCACCAAGAACAAATCCTTCTCCCATCTGGTCACTAATAAAACCAAGTCCGTCACCCTTTTTTGGGATCAATGCAGACTCAAGGTGTATCCGTATCCTCCAGACATCAGCATCGATGACTGTTCCCAGATAGTATCCCTGATTTCCTGGAAAATTGCGCCCCATGACATCAGAATAATCTTCGCCACTGATATATCCGGAGGTAAACCCACGGGAGAAGGCAATCGCAAGATCAGCCATATCCATCGGATCAGGATGGAATGTGCCGGCTTTGATGGCATCCAGTGCTTTCCGATAAATGGACGTGACAGTTGCGACATATTCCGGCGATCGCATTCTGCCCTCTATTTTAAGTGCCCGAACCGGGAGGCGGACAATGGTATCAAGAACCGGATAAAGACAGAGATCTTTTGTTGAAAGAATATATGCGGGCTTGTTACGTGATTTTGTCCCGGTAATTCTTCCGTACTGATCGCACGTTCCTGTCATTATCCGGTACTGTTTCCGGCATGGCTGGGCACACATCCCCCGGTTCCCGCTTCTGCCCCCGACAAGAGATGAGAAGAGACAGCGGCCCGAATATGCATAACACAGTGCACCATGAACAAATACCTCAAGATCAACCTGATACCCGGATAATGAGTCAGCTATCTTCTGTATCTCATCGCTTTTGAGTTCCCGTGCCAGAACAATCCTTTTGCATCCGTTTTCTGCTGCATATTGTGCACTGGGAATATTGTGCACCCCCATCTGGGTGGATGCATGCAGGGTAAGATCCGGAATAAGGGTCCGAACACAGAATAATAGGCCGGTATCCTGAATCAGAACTGCATCAACACCAATTGAATAGAGAAATACCAGGTAATCCAATGCCTTAAGCATCTCCCTTTCCGTTATCAGAGTATTGACGGTGACATAGACCTCAATACCTCTGAGATGGGCATATCTGACTGCTTCTTTCAGCTGCTCATCAGTAAAATTGTCAGCAAACTGTCGGGCTCCAAACTGTCTGCCTCCAAGATAGATGGCATCGGCTCCGGCTGCACAAGCGGCAATGAGGGCATCGGGTGAACCGGCGGGTGCAAGGAGAAGAGGAAGATCACATTTCATACCAGAATCAGGACTCCGGTCTGCAGTCACGGCTGATCTTTCTTTGTTCAAGGAGGGCATCCATAAGAACAAGTGCCATCATCGCTTCAGCGACCGGCACAATCCGTACTGCAATACAGGGATCATGCCTTCCTGTGACCGAAATGGTCTGATCTTTTCCGTGGATATCAACGGTCTGCTGAAGTGACGTTATTGACGGCGTCGGCTTGACACTCAGTCTGACCAGAATATCCTGTCCTGATGATATCCCACCAAGGATACCACCGGCATTATTTGAACGATATCCGTCACTGGTCATCTGATCATTATGCTCTGAACCGGTCATGAATGCGGCACGGACGCCTGATCCGATCTCGACCGCCTTTACACCCCCGATACCCATGAGAGCATATGCAATAAGAGCATCTAACTTTCCAAATACCGGATCACCAAGGCCGGGAGGACACCCTGAAACCACAAGACTTACCACCCCACCGACTGAATCGCCCCTATCCCGTGCATCGCGTATCGTCTGCTCGATCTCATCAGGATCTGACTTCCCATGCACTGAACTCAGGATACCGGAGATGGTAATTCCTTCCTTTTTCAGATAACACCTGGCAACAGCGCCGGCTGCTACCCGTGCCGCTGTCTCCCGCCCGGAGCTTCGGCCGCCACCCCGGTGATCGCGTAGCCCGTATTTTTGAAAATACCCGCGGTCGGCATGACCGGGGCGGAATATTTCTTTTAGTTCATCATAATCTGAAGATCGCATCGAGGTGTTTGAGATAAGAAGACAGATAGGAGTTCCCAGCGTTTTTCCTTCAAACACCCCTGAGAGAATAGAGACTGAATCCGCCTCGTTTCGCGGTGTCACAAGGTCACTACTCCCGGGTCTTCTTTTATCCAGATATACCTGAATGTCATCCGCGGATAGTGGAAACCCGGGGGGGCATCCGTCAATGACAACACCGATTGCAACACCGTGGCTCTCGCCAAACGTGGTTACCCGAAAATTTCGTCCAAAGGTATTCATGCAAGCATCTCCCGAAGTCGAAAGACCGGTGTTTCAATACCAGTCAGAATACGAAACTGTTCGGCAAGCTGATGAATAAACATCTCGGTTCCAGGAATTACCGAGCATCCTGCAGCAAGAGCGGCCTGAAGAAGAGGCGTATCCCGAGGGGTATAGACCAGATCAAACACCTTCATCCCCGGATGCAGAACCGACGGAGGAATCGGAGTGTTTGGATCTGATCCCATACCAACCGGTGTTGCATTGATCACCAGATCCGGATGGAACTTTCCGATATCCTCCAGTACCCCAGTCTCTGCACCGGTCTTTCTCGCCAGATGCCCGGCCCGATCACGGTTCCTGTTCAGGATAACCGGAGTAAATCCACGCATCGAGACGGCATACACCGCTGCCGCTGCTGCACCACCCGCACCAAGAATGACAGCCGTATCTCCTTCTGTCCCCTCCAGAGGGCGGTATATCCCTTTCCAGTCGGTATTAAATCCGAATTTCTCCTCTTCCTGGATGAGAACGGTATTGACAGCACCGATTGACTCAGCATCATGTTTTATCTCATCAAGATAGGGAAGAATAGCCTCTTTATGAGGAATAGTAACGGAGAGACCACGGACACCGGTATTGGGAAGAGACTGGAGAAACGCTCCAGGATCTGGATGCTCGAACCAGGTATAATGAGCGGGCATCCCATAATCCGCAAAAAGACGATTGTATATTCCCGGACTTTTGCTATGCATGCAGGGATAACCGAAAATCCCATACAGGAAGATATCACGGTCATCAGATATTCGTTTGAGATGAATCTTCTCTCCTGATGGAATATCGGTTTTTATTACCGATGCAAAGAGTTCGCGCCTTTTTTGAGGATCACATATACCGTTTTCTATCTTATCCAAAACACGGAGAGCAGCCTCCTCAGCTGTTGTCATGCTTGTATCAACAACAATATCTGCAGCACTCCGGTACAGAGGCATTCGTTCGGACAAAATCTGTTCAATCTCTTCACGGGGAGAAAGACCGGTCAGAGAGGGACGGTCAGTCCTGTGAATTCTCTGATAGATGACATCAGGGTCAGATGTCAGAAGGATAACAATACTGTTCATCCGCAGCATCTGCACATTGGCTGGCCGTATGACCGCTCCCCCTCCTGTACTTATGATTCCTGCTCCGGACGGGATTCGTGCAATGACATGTTGTTCAATATCACGAAACCCCGCCTCACCTTCTGATTCAAATATCTGCGGAATCTTCTTTCCAGTGGTATCCTCAATCAGCTGATCCGTATCAAGATATCCTAGACCGGTCTTTTTGGAGAGCGCTCTCCCAATACTGCTTTTGCCTGTTCCCCGATATCCGATCAGGACAATACGGCGTTTTGCCATATCCGTCTCAATTCCTCCCAGAAACCTGGATATGATTTTGTCACACATCCTGCATCAAGGATTGTAACATCCCCAATAAAGCACCCGAGCAGGGCAAAACTCATCGCGGTCCGGTGATCATTCTCCGGGTGGATCGTTCCCCCGTAAAGCGGAGCAGGATAGATTGTTATTGCATCCTCCTCTGTTTTTACTCTTCCCCCTAGCATGGCAAGTCCCTTTGCAATCGCAGCTATCCGATCGCTCTCTTTCATTCGTAAGTGATGCACGCCGGTAATGGTGGTCGGCGTTGACGAGATTGCAGCGACCATGCAGACGGTCTGAACAATATCCGGACAATCACCCATATCAATCGTAACCCCGGTAAGGCACGTATCAGGTGAACGGGTAAGAGTTATTACATCTTGATCCTGTGTGATAATACACCCCATCATCTCCAGTATCTCTAAAATTCTCCGATCTCCCTGTGCGGAGTGCGGATTCAGCCCGGTGACGGTTGCAGAACCACCACAGATCGCGGCAAGGGCAAACCAGTACGACGATGATGAAAAATCTCCTTCAATGACATAGGTTCTTGGAGTATACCGCTTCCTGGAAGAGACGATAAAGACCGGTTCCCCCTGATCTCCCGTTGACACAAGAACCTCTGCACCAAATGCCTCCATGCTGTCAATCGTCATCAGAATATAGGGGAGTGAAACCGGATCACCAGTCAGATGAACAGATACATCATGATCTGCATACGGTGCTGCGATCAGAAGAGACGAGATAAACTGGCTTGAAATGCTCCCGTCAATACGCATCTGTCCTGCCGGAAACACCCCATCAATATGCACCGGCGGATAGCCAGGGGTTTTGAGATACGAAATCTTCCCGCCAGCTGCATTCAGGGTATCAATAAGCGGACCTAACGGGCGCTGCTGCATCCGTGCACTCCCGGTCAGAATGACTGGTCCGTCAGCAAGAAGGGACACGGCAGTCAGCAGTCTCATCGAAGTTCCTGAATCCTGAATGTTGATCTCCTGTGACGGTGCATTGAGGCGGCCTCCTCTTCCCTGTACCCGGATATTCTCCCTGCTCCAGTCCAGCCTGACTCCCAGCTGCATCAGCGCCCGTGCAGTCATTCGTGTATCATCTGCATCAAGCTGGCCGATGATCTCTGATTCACCATCAGCAAGAGCCGCAATGATAAGGGCACGATGCGTATAACTCTTTGAAGGAGGCGCGGCAACGGTAAAGGAAACCGGCCCGCATCTTCCAATCGTCATCTGCATGGATTATCTCCGGTCAGATGGTAACACCCAAGATGTTTTACCCGGCTTATGGTCCGGATACGTTCAATTGCCTCTTTCCAGTTCCCTTCGCATTGCAAATCAATAAAGAAGACATAATTTCCCATACATCTCTTGGAGGGTCGAGATTCGATTCTAGTCAGATTAACGCCGGTCTCCTTGAAGGGACTTAAGAGATCATACAGCAGCCCTGCCCGGTTTTCTCCCGGATCAACGATAATACTGCATTTTTCTGGATGCTCTTCTATACCTGGGTCTTTTCTGATTACAATGAACCGGGTTACATTATCAGGATTATTCTCAATATTTTCAGCAAGCACCGGTATCCCTGAACGCTCCGCTAGCGTTCGTGACAGTATTGCTGCAGAGCCGGATCGTTCCTTCTGTGCATGGGCACTTGCGGCATTACTCTCGGTATGAATGACCGGAACTCCGAGATCATCAATATATCTGCTGCATTGCTCATGACTCTGCGGATGAGCAAAAATCACCGTGATTTTATCAAGAGGAGTATCGGATGCAAGGGTATGATGGACCGGCAGGTACCGCTCTTCAGAGATGAATACCGGGTGCTGCATAAGCCCGTCCATGGTGGCAGTAACCCCTCCTGCCTCACTATTTTCAAGGGGAACAAGTCCGGGTATACCGGTATCAAGGACACGGGCGAATACCCTGCTGATTGTCGGGACCAGTATGATATCACTATCCATCATTTGTGCCAGATCATGAGAGAATGTCCCTTCCGGGCCAAGAGTAATGATCGTCACTGATTCACCATCGTCTGAATAAGGTGATCGGTCTCACGCTGGGCCTGATCACAGAACGGACCGAACCATTCACGAGATGCAAGAAATTCGCGGGTAAACGCATCATGATCCCCGGCTGTTACCATACTGAATATCTCAGTAAAAGCCTGGTTACACATTTCAAGGACGGACGGCACCTCCGGATTCATACAGAGAATATCCGCATAGAGCTCCGGATTTTGTGCAAGCAGTCTGCCAGCGATCCCGGTCTCTATCCGGTATACCGGACTCATGAATAACTCGGTATCTGCAGGAGAAATGCCCAGTCTTCTCATGGTGCCTGCAAGCAGAATTGCCTTGAAATGAGTCAGCCCCTGAATGACGGCCATCATCCGATCATGCTGTTCAGGCGTTGTCACGGTTACTCTGGCACCCTG
>NZ_DAONKG010000080.1:0-9937 GCF_035406105.1 Methanospirillum sp. | reverse complement strand
GTTGAATAACAATCAGCTGCTTTTACACACGAAACGTCACAGCGAGCAGCGATTAGGTAATTGATATAATCAACATCTGAAGGTTTGATCGTTACAGGCACGTATATTATTGGTGTTGTCAATATATATAGATCTTTCTATAATAAAAGTTAACTGCGTAACTCCTATCTTACATACAAATCCCGTGAATTCTTTTTCTGAAATCCTGAAAGCGCCTTCATGAAAGGTTTGCAACCCGCTCTTCTTTTTGATATATGTCAGTGCCGCCTCAATTACTGATCTCTCCTGTATAGACAAAGGAATCATTGAGATGTAATAAGAAAAACGGTTCGGAAGTGATCCAATGATACGAACCTTTATCATCTCATGATAGAGAGAGTATGAAAAAATGATATTATCACCAGAAATATCCCGATCATCTGGTAATGGTTTTTCAATCGAAAAAATAAGGGGAGACGTACCCGCTCTCTGTCCAGAAAAATAAACCTTCATACCATTGCGAAGTTCTATCTCCTGTGGTATGGGATTTGATACAGGAACGATTGATCGGTTCTGTAATTTTTTCACAAGTATCCGGATATCATTCTCCGAAAGACGCAGGAATGTTCTAATATTCTCAAATGTGCTGTGAGTAATACTCACCACGTCGTCCGGACCGCGAATATTAATGGAACGAACAAAAGGATCATCAACAAGTGGTTGAATCGTACCAAATCCACGGGCATCCCGATATATGTAATATTTACATATTCGTATTGTATCCGGCTTTAATGAGGGAAAGAGTTTTTCTGTTTCAATTTCGAACTGTCGGGAAAAATCCTTAATGAAAAAATGACTCCTTCTTTTATCCTGAAATATCTTTGAAAAATGGAATCGTAAGGAACGTACGATATTCCACCCTTCCTGGTTCAGTTCCGGCTCCTTGATGTGGTATTCGTAAAAGAAAGGTCCTGTCTGAACAATGGATATGAATACCGGAGAGTCAGGAATCTGGTACTCGGAAGCTATGATGGGAGAAAAATTCTCTCCCTGTATGCTTTGTACCCCTTCCATGACTATTCCATGATTAAAACTCATTCTTTTTCTCTTCTCATGTAATAAAAAATTAAATTTTATATTATTTATTCAGTGAATAATCTCTTCCATAATATTTCGTTTTATGCAGTCAAAAGAATTATGATATATTCTTTTTAAATATGTGTTTATATCTCTGATGCCAATCCTATCAGGAAATACTAAAATTAAATTTATGTTTCATTAAGTAAAAAATTATGGTCTAAAGACGGACGGGCATTACATGTTCAGCAACCCGGTACAATTCAGCAGAATATAGGTTTGGCGTTGTCGCATAACTCCTGATATATATGTCCGGCATACTCATTATTGAAGATACAAAAGAAGACCTCGAGAGGGCGAGGGATATCCTCACCGGTTCAGGGTACCAGGTTACCGGCATAGCACCAGATGGAGAATCAGGGATTGAAAAATACTGTGAGATCTCTCCTGATCTGGTGATTATTGATCTCATCCTTCCCGGGATGAATGGGATTGATGTGCTGCACGCTATCCGGAATGAGAATCCAAATGCCCGGATCATTTTATGCACATCTGCCGGTCAGGGAACGGTCATTGATCTTGCAATGAGATCTGGTGCGAATGGTTATGTCGTAAAACCATATGATCCTGAAATCCTGCTCTCTGCGGTGCGAAGAATTTCAGGTAGTCCTGGATAAGATAATCCTGATACCCTTTTTTTGTCCTTTTGGACTGCTCGTGCAGAAGAATGTCACGCAATATGTAGTCATATAATAAATGTTGAGGTAATTTAAAAAAGTTCTAAATCTCTCTCCATGGGATGATATTTCTTCACCAGCCACTCAGCCCAAAAACCTCAAACGACTCATTCAGGTGCAATGGAAAAGGGGAGGTGCCAGGATTGGTACGAGTGATAACAGATATGCGGCTCTCTCAAGGCGATGCTCTGTGCATGCATGGATCGGTTGTAACGGTATTGAGACACCTGCCCGGTATGAATGCCCACTGCATAACAATGTTTACCTTTCGAGATATTAATATTAACTATTCTTACGCATTAAAAATTTTTAATACATGGTTCAAATGATCCCTTCAGCTCTCTCCATAAGGATTCATGCTGTACACTGAAAATTATCTTTGTTTGTGGAAATTTCGAACACCATGCTACAGAAAAGACATTATCTTCCAATACGCAAACACCATAGTACCTGATAATGACAGACAATACCATTCAGGGCAGACGAGACCCTGAGTATCTCGTTGAGATGTCAGAATACCTCAATGCCCTTGCAAATCCTGTCCGGCTGCAGATCCTCTCCTCTCTTGAGACCCGGCCAATGGAGCTGAAAGAGATTGCCACTATCACCAGGACCAGTTATGAGAATATCAGGAAACATATCGATAAGCTTCTTCTTGCAGGACTTGTCCGCAAAGAGGCCGGTATGAGCTCTGAAACCATGACCGGAATCCATCCGGTATGGAAATATTCACTTGCACCCGGCGGAATGGAACAGATCATCACAAACCTTTCCATGTTCTCAAAAGTACCCCTGACAATTACACATGCAGATCTCGCACGTCAGCTCAGCACCATCAGAAAAGACATCAGCACCCGGTTTAAAGTGACTTCGCCCTGTCTGTATCTTACGTCAGGGCCGCAGGAAGGGAAGATATACCCCCTCAAGGGGGAGAAGATACCGCTTGGCAGGGTCGATCCGACAGATCTCAGTTTTGCAAAGATGGAGAGCAGCATCGTGATGCTTCCGCAGGAATATAAATCAGTCTCCCGCATCAGCAGACCTCATGCACGACTCTATCAAAAAGATATTTGGGAGATCGAAGACTGCGGGAGCACATCAGGGACGTTTATTAATACCGAACCACTCTCACCACACTGCAGAAAACAGATTAGGGACGGAGATATCATCATCCTGGGAACCGGGAATATGTCAGCCAGGTTCCTATTCATTACAGAATAATCTCATTGACCAAAATACCAATGACAAACAGATTCATCCTCCTCTGTCTCCTTCTTGCAATCGGACTGACCACTTCGTTCGTACCAGTCCAGGCAGAGGAAAAGTCCGATGTTAATACCCAAGAATATCGTGATTTAGCAGGATCTGATAGAAATATGACCCCCTATCCCGAAAGGTGGCAGTATCCTGATCCAGAATTTTCCAATGGCAGAGGAATTCCTGAGCCTGAACCAGGCCCGAAGATCCTTCCTCTTCAAGGGTGGCAGGTACCCGTACTATCAATCGGAGTCAGTCTTGTCATACTGATGGTCATGATCATCGCCGGAATGGTGATCGGAACGCAATATATGTATATCTGCGCAAATAGAGCAAGATATTTGATGACCGCATGCCATATCATCAGCACACTCCTTATCGCGATATATATCGGAGTATTATATGGTATCCGTTCTGGAGAGGGGGCCATGGATCCCTTTGTTCATACCATGTATGCCACCTTTGGAATCCTGCTATATCTCGCACTGTCATCAATAATTCAGGCAATATCACTGATGCGAATCCGCCCCCTCGTTCCTTTGCATCAGGCCCATATACTCTTCTCCGTCATCGCGATTATTCTCATTCTTTCCATCCGTATTCCGCTTGCTTTTGCTCTTCAGATCAATATTGTAACCGCTTTGACGATTATAACGCCGGGTGCAGCCTTTTCACTTATTACCACACATTTTATTCATAAAAGGGAAAATCCTGCCCCAGTCGGCAGTCCTGATCTGACGATTACCAGGTCACTTCCTCTGATATCAGAAGAGCTCCCTCCTTCTTTCCCTGAAAAATTAACCGTGAAATATCATGACATATCTGTCATCGGAAGTGGCGGTATGGCGATTGTGTATCGTGCATACAGATATTCCGACGGTGCGGTAGTTGCGCTCAAAATTCCGTTTTCTGCCGATGAAACAAGTGGAAAGACATTCTTAAACGAGATGGCCGTCTGGCGTGATCTCTCCCATCCACACATTGCACGTATTACGGATCAGAATATCTTTCCTGTTCCGTATGTGGAACTCGAATATATCTCCCGATCACTCAAAGATATCACACTTCCTGTATCACCGTCCCGTGCTCTTTCAATCATCAGCCAGATCAGCTCTGCCCTCAGGTATGCACATGAAAAGGGAGTCATCCATCGGGATATTAAACCGGGAAATGTACTCATTTCAGATGATGGAACGATAAAACTTACCGACTGGGGTCTTTCACGGCTTATTGATCGGAATGATGATACGAGAAATACGAGTTTCTCCCTGTATTATGCCAGTCCTGAACAACTTGCCCCTGAAAAATACGGATATGGTGATCAAAGAACGGATATCTACCAGCTTGGTATCCTTCTGTATGAACTGATTTGTGGCACTCCGCCGTATGGAACAGCAAATCTTGGTGAATTATACACGAGGATTCAGAAGAATGAGTATGTTCTCCCCTCACTGGTAAAACCAGAACTAAAGCCATTTGATGAAATTATTGCGAAATCTCTGCAGGTTGATCCAGACGATCGGTATCAGACGATGGATGAGTTTGAGACGGTACTTCATCTCCTGTCTGAAATGAAATCAAAAGAATTTATGGGATGATTTCAGAAATTGTAAACGATTCGCCAATTCCTGCCCTCAGGCTTCCCACTGAAACAGTATATGTTCTTCCGGTATACAATATCCCATCAATCATCCCGCTTTTTGTATAGATTGCCCCTTTTAGTCGTTCACAGGTACTATCACCATGACAGGAGCTCACATCAACCGATCTGTTTCTCATGGTTATGGTAAGGATGAGTTGATCCCGTCCGGTCTTTCCACCGGCAGTTGATGATGAGAAGAACATACAGGAATTTCCATTGCACGGGGACCAGATGATATCATTTCGTTCCTGAAGAAATGTAATCGCCTGTTCCTGCCTGACCATGCCATTCTTTGACGATTCTCCTTCTTTCATCAGAGAAACCTTGAGTATCTCATCATTTCCAATATCTGTCAGATGAAATGTTATCGCCCCGTCTCGATCATCGGTATTCTTATCGGCAAATCCTGTGCAGAAGATTAAAAAGAAACAAGATGATATCAATGCACAAAGGAAGATTCTCCTAAATATCACTCCTGGTATCATATTCCATATCATATGTACAGTACCTGATAATAGCATGGTGCAGGTATTGAGAAATAATAAATTCTGAACCAGATGGTTGGATATTGTACCGACTGGTTTCGAGTTATTTATCTCTCTTTTTTTCAATGACTGATATGCAACGAAGCACAGGTCATCAGGATAGATGATCTGAATCAGGAGACTGAACATGATATTCCGATCACATATCCGTATGGCACTGCTCATCGCAATGGTGATGAGTATTCCGATCTGCACGGTTCTTGCGGATGATAAACCACAGACGCCCCCAAACGGACCCCCGGATGGTGGTTTTGATCATCTGGTACAGAACCTGAGTGAGCAGGGCTATGATGTTTCGAAAATCAAGGCCGCAATTGACAGTAAAGATGATGATACTGCCAGAAAGCTCCTTGATGAGTTCTTTGCAGCCCATCCGGAAGCAAAACCAAAGCGGCCGGAGATGAGCGGAGATCAACTCAAAACCATAATCCAGGAACTCAAAGAGAAGGGGAAGGATGTATCGCAGATAGAGGCGGCACTTACCGGTGGAAACAACACAAAAGCCCAGATGCTTCTGGATGAATTCTGGAAGAATAATCCTGATGAGCGCCCTGCCCCGAAAAACCCCGGTGAAAAACCACCACAGTAAGATGATGAACCTCTTCGGATCATCACTCTTTTTGGAAAAATCAGAACGAATCCATAAGATTCTATCCGCAGCGGTATCAGACTTGCGGATTTTGGTTTTGAAATATCCTGGATACCGCAATCCGCCACTATGCCGATACTTCCTTTCATGATGCAATACAGAAATAATGGGAGTATTTTTCAACCATACCGTTTCATGAGGTTCATTATGCATAAAAGACAAAAAAAACCGAATTTAATTCATAAATGCGGAGATACAAAGATATCCTCTCTCCCTCACCTTCTGCTGTGGGCTACACTGCTCTGTTGTATCATCATATGCATGCACCCGGTCCTTGGGGCTGCAACAAACGAGACCATTGAGGCAGCCGGTAGAGTAACCGTCACTGATGTTACTATCGAACCATCCGTTCTCATGACAGGTGATGTGGGGCTTATCACATTTACCGTAGAAAATACCGGCCAGTCAAACGTGGCAATCTCCGATGCCCAGCTGGTCTCAAAGGATATCGTTGTCCTCAACAGCGATGTCTATAAGAGCAGTCGGGTCATCGGTTCCGGGACAAAGACAAAATTTACGTTCACTATTCTTGCAAACCAGCCGGAAAATATCTACTATCCTGCGTTCTATATCAATTACAAGGATGCAGGAAGTCTCCGGTACAATGTTCCTGTCCGGGTTGAAGAACCACAGCTTGCAGTATCAGTGTCCGGTATTCCCCAGGTATTTACCAAAGGAGTGACCACGAGACTTACCCTCCTTGTAGGGAATGCAAAAAGTGTGAATATGACTGGTATTACTATACTCCCGTCAGGAGAAGGAATACAATGCAACCGGACATCTGCTTTTATTGGTGATCTTCCTCCCCATTCAGAGAAGGCAATTCTCTTTGAGGTAACCCCTTCACAGGAGACCGATCTTACCTTTCATATCAGTTATACCTGTGGGATGAATACCCATGAGACCGCGTACTCCATCCACATACCACTTGGAACCGATAAACTCGCAGCAGATCCTCTGATCAATAATATCGAGATCACCTCCGGAACCAGGGGAAACACAATAGCCGGAGATGTCTCAAATGCAGGGCTATCTGATGCATATGGTGTTGTTGTTGCTCTTGAAAGTGCAGCAGATGAGTCAGGAAACCCGAATCAGAAGTATGTTATCGGAACGATTTCATCAGGAGACTTTGCAAGTTTTGAGATCACGGTCCCTCAGAATATGAGGACCATCCCACTCGTCATTCTGTATAAAGACTCATCCGGCAACCAGTTCTCAAAGAATATTTCCATCGATACACAGGAGGTAAATGGCGGGTCTGGTTCGATTCTGAATAGTGCAACCGGCAGCTTTCCGGGTAATGGAAACCCGCCATCCGGATTCCCGTCTGGAGAGCCATCAGGACAGTCAGGAAAATCAGGTCCCTCTGGAAGGACAAATCCCATGAATCCCCTCTCTGGCATGGGATCAGGTATGAGCAGTCTGCCGGTTATGGAGATCCTGTATGGTATAGGTATCCTGCTTGGTATCGTGATCATCTGGAGGATCTGGAAGAGAATGACCAATGGCAGAAAGATTCGGTTCAGATTTAAGTAGCTGGTGACAGAATGGCAGATGAAGTGATCCGTCTTGACCAGATCACCAAGATATATCCCCTTCTTTCCGGAGATGTTGTGGCGTTAGATAACGTCTCGCTCTCCATACAAAATGGGGAGTTTGTCGCTATCATCGGTCCCTCAGGATCAGGAAAATCAACCCTTCTAAATCAGCTTGGTTGTCTGGATGTGCCGACATCCGGTGATATTTTTATCGGCGGGAAGAGTATTACCCGGATGAACGACTATGAATTGACCAGACTCCGGCTTATGACCATCGGATTCATCTTTCAAAAGTTCAATCTTCTTCCCCTGTTGTCGGCATATGAAAATGTTGAGTATCCATACACGCTGAAATATCGCAAAAAAGACACAACCGGGCGTGTCTCAAAACTTCTTTCTCTTGTCGGGATTCATGAAGATCTTGCCAGACATAAACCAAATGAATTATCCGGCGGACAACAACAGCGTGTCGCAATCGCCCGTGCCCTCGTGAATAATCCAAAAATACTCCTGTGTGATGAACCGACCGGAAATCTGGACTCCAAAACAGGCATTCTTGTCATGAGTATCCTTAAAAGATTGAATAAAAAGGGAAAAACGCTTATCATTGTTACTCATGATCCCGCGATTGCAGCACAGGCTGATCGGATCATCACCATCCGTGACGGACGAATAGCGGAGGATGGGTCATGACACATGACATCATCGTTGCAATGGCAGTCAGGAATGTCAAAATCAATCTTCTTCGGTCAATCCTCGCTGCTATCGGGATTACTATCGGAATTATCTCCATTGCCTGTATGGGTATGCTTGGGTCTAATATGACCGCATCGGTAACTGAGTCTCTCTCTGCCATGGCAGATAAACTGATTGTAAGTCCATACTCAGGCAAAGGAGGCGGCGGAGGACCTCCGGGGATGTCTTCAGGAACTGATAACCTGACTAAAAGTCAGTATAAGCAAATCGTAAAGATTGCAAGTAAATATGGATATGTCTATGGTGTCCATTCGATACGGGCGAAAGTGAAAAAGGGGAAGGATGAATGGAATACGCAAGTGTATGGCCTTGAGGTTAGTGTTATGAAGACTATTCTCAATAATCTGACATCCGGTGGATATCCAAGTAGTGATAATTCCGTGCTCATCGGGGCACAGTTTGCAGAAGATAATGACCTTAAGGTAGGCAGCAGGTTTACCGTCGGAGGAAGCGGCGTGAAAGTATCCGGCATCGTCGAATCACGGGGCATGTCCATGGATGTGAATACTGATAATGCCGTCATCATGACAAAAACCATGTATGAATCCTCCTTTGGGGCAAAAGATGAGTATAATCAGGTGAATGTCGTCCTGAATGACATAAATGATGCTGATACTGTGACGGATGATATTGATTCGCAAATGAACCGAAGGGAAGAGACGGTGCGGGTGCAGGACAGTAGCCGGATGGTCTCCATGATCTCATCATCCGTTACGACGATAACCAGTTTTGCAACCCTCATTGCGAGTATATCACTCCTGGTTGCTGCGGTTTCCATATTCAATATCATGATGATGTCTGTCACCGAACGGATTCGCGAGATTGGGATCCTGCGGAGTATTGGGACCCAGAAACGGGAGATTTTACGGATGTTTGTCTATGAGGCAACCCTTATTGGGATACTTGGCGCCACTCTTGGCATGATTCTCAGCCTGATTATGGGGTATTTCTTCATCCACATCATGATAGGAAATACAAAGTATTTCTTCACATATGGTAGTCTTATCCATCTTCCGTATGCAATGGCAGTAGGCCTTATCATCTGTATCCTATCCGGCCTGTATCCGGCGTGGCGGGGAGCCCAGATGGATCCGATAGAAGCACTTCGGGCTGAGTAGAGGATAACTGCAACGCACGTATGATTGCATTGATGTCATCTGGAGACAGATTCCATTCACACGCGACTTACAGGAGGCCGAAAAAATCAGTACGATGTGAGATATCTGTATCATCCGGGTTATATCCGTACGTTACCCCTGCTTAAATGCCTCCAGCAGACCTTCTGCATATGCATCTTCTTTTTTCGTCGGAATATAATTGAGAACCTTTGCCCGTTTCAATAATTCGACTTTTATATCAGCATCACCAGCCAACCCGAGGTTTTTCACCTCTTCAATAATATATTCAAGCTGATTGATACCAGTTGCCTTTCCATCAACCAGTATCTGTTTGATATCAATCGATCCCGGGACGATTCCGCCACACACCCTGCAATAAACACCGTCCTTTTCGTCACTCATCTGAGTTCTCCCTGATCATGGTCAGCATCATTTTAAACCTCGTAATCGCACTTAATGCATGGGGGATGTGTGCCGGAAAAATAATCGTCTCCCCTGCTTTCATGGGTGACGTGACACCATCAACCCAGACCTCACATTCTCCGTCAAGGATGGTTACGACCGCATCATAAGGGGCAGTATGCTCTGAAAGTCCTTCATCCTCGTCAAATGAAAAAAGAGTGATAGAACCAGCCT
>NZ_DAONKG010000079.1:0-10026 GCF_035406105.1 Methanospirillum sp. | reverse complement strand
TTCATCTGCTGAAATTTCATCGCCCGGTCATGCTGGGTATGAAAGATACTACAGCAACAGCACAGCCGGTTATCCCCGGTATATCTTCTCTTATCCTCAACACAGGTAACACCGATGAGTTTCATGATATCTTCAAGCCAGTCTTTCCAGATCTCACCTTCCTTTGCGGCATACCGGGTGGTGCACCCTCCCTGATAGGCGATCTTCATATTCAGGGGAGTAATCTTATCCGGATGCTCCCTCAGCCAGTTTCTGATATACTCAAGGATATGCACCGGCCTGAAGGGGACCTCGATCCGCTGCTGGAGAGCGATCGTGGTAAGCACGTTATAACAGGCATCATGGGTGAACACGATCTCTGATACCCCGTATTCTTTCGCAGCATCAGCAAGGTTTTTGACCAGCGAGGGGAGGAATTCATACGGTCGTGAACCGCGTCCGAGATGTGTCTCGGTAAAGCCACAGCAGTACTCCCCGCCACCGATGAGGGTCGCATCATCAAACATCATACCGGTCAGGAATTCCTGCTGGGGGACAACCTCATAAATGCCACAGAGTGATATGAGTGCTCCTCTAGGTTTTCCAGGACGCACCATCTTCGGTTTTACGAGCCAGTCTGATGCAGGTTTTGCATTCTTCGGGATACCCAGCACCTGGGTCTGCTCCTGTCGCCAGAGGATCAGGTCCCAGGGATTTGCCCCGAGCGGGCAGTATTCATTGCAGGCTGCACAGGTGATACATTCTTTGAGTATCGGAGCCATCTCACCCTTGATAAGGGCACGTATCTGTTTTTTTGCCTCTGTTTCATCATATGAGACATAGGGGCACCGGGTCAGACACTCCCCTTTACACCGGGAAAAATCACACTTGGATGCATCAAAACCCATACGTGTCAATTGTGCTGTGAGGATATGAATCTGTTCTGAATCAATCCGTCTACCCTGAGAAAAGGGGATATGTGTTATTCCAATCCAGAAGATGCAGGATGGGACAGGAGATCGTGTGTATCATGACATCCGTATGAGCCGATGGAATTTAATATCCCATTCTCCGAGTACTAACTCATGGAACCAGAAGTCCTTACCAAAGGCAGTCTGCTTGCCCGTGGTATCTTTGCGGTGATCATTGGAATTCTCTGTTTCACAATTCCCCTTGCAATGGAAGCGGTTATTGCCTATATCGTTGGTATTTTCCTTCTCATCATATCCCTGATGACCGGTGGGATGAGTCTTTCATCAAACCAGCCCAGCCGGTGGCCGATTCTCATTCTTGCTATCATCGGAGTAATCATCGCCATTCTGACGTTTATTTCACCATTCTCGATGATTGTTGCGATCACCATTCTTATTGCTGCATGGGCAATAATCACGGGTATTACTGAGTTATTCGTTGCTTTTTCATTCAAAGAGCTTCCATTCAGGGCACTCCTCGGGGTAAACGGGTTTATTGGTGTCCTCTTTGGTATCCTCATCGGCTTTGCTCCGATCCCGACAGCTGGATCACTAGTCCTTATCATTCTGCTTGGGATCTACTGTCTGGTATTTGGTATCATCAGCATTATCGCCGGTCTGATGATGAAGAAGGGTGAGATGATTATTGCCTGTTAATCTTACAACCTGTCCTTATTTTATGGATGTGCGGTACCAATCCGGTATGAAAAAAGAGTGGTTATAGGATTTATGAATTTTTTATCCACGAGGCGATCCAGTCACCAACGCCACTGGTACTTGCAGATCCACCCATATCCTTTGTCACAACCTGCTCCCTGATGGATGCTTCTATGCCCTGCAGGACTTTGGCTCCGGCTTCCTTCTCACCCAGGTGGTCAAGGAGCATGGAGCCTGCCCAGATGGTTGCAAGGGGATTAGCTACATTCTGACCCTTGTACTTTGGTGCAGATCCATGAATAGGTTCAAACATGCTGGTTCCTGCCGGATTGATGTTCCCGCCCGGAGCAAGACCAAGACCTCCCTGTATCATGGCGCCCAGGTCAGTGATGATGTCTCCGAACATATTCGGGGTAACAACCACGTCAAACCACTCCGGGTTTTTGACAAACCACATGGTGATGGCATCAACAAAGGTGAACTCATGAGTAGTCCCCGGATACTTCGCTGCAGTCTCGAGGAATACGTCCCGCCAGAGGCCGTATACGTCAGACAGGACATTTGCCTTATCAACCGAGGTGACCTTTTTCTTTCTGTTCTGTGCCAGGTCAAAGGCATAGGATATGACCCGGCTTGCACCTTCCCGGGTAATAACTCCGATCTGGTATGCCAGTTCATCTGAATCGGTCTCGACGTCAAGACCGAATTTCACCGAGTAGATATCCCGTTTCACTTCCAGGGTCTTCTTTTCATGGCCCTTTAGTCTGGAGCCGATCCCGACATAAAAGTCCTCGGTATTCTCCCTGACGACGACAAAGTTGATGTCTTCCGGTCTCTTGTTTGCAAGCGGTGTCTCCACCCCGGCAAGCATCCGGATCGGTCGCAGGTTGATATACTGATCAAAGTAAAACCGGAGATTCAGAAGGATTCCTTTCTCCAATATCCCCGGCTTTACCCGGTCATCTCCGATGGCCCCAAAGTAAATGGCCTTATATTTCTCCAGTTCCTTCAGGTCATCTTCGGTCAGGAGTTCGCCGGTTGCAAGATACCGGTCTGCTCCGATGTCAAACCCGGTCCATTCGATATCAAATCCGAACTTTTCTCCTGCTGCATCCAGAACGGTTTTTCCTGATTCGATGATCTCAGGTCCTATACCGTCTCCACCGATGACCGCTACTTTATGCACAGATCTTCACTCCGGATTGTTTTTGCGTAGGCAACAAGCCCTCCAGCATCGATGATTCGCCTGAGAAACTCTGGAACCGGCTCAGTGGGCAGTTTCTTGCCGGAGACCTCCAGGTATCCTTCATCAAGATGGGGCACGACCTGATCAGCCTCCGTGATCTCGGATGCCCGTGGGCAGATGACCGGGAGTAGTCCGACATTGATGCTGTTGCGATAAAAAATCCGGGCAAAGGATTCGGCAACAACCATCTGTATCCCGGCACCGGTCAGGGCCAGGGGTGCATGCTCCCGTGATGATCCACACCCGAAGTTTCTCCCGGCGACAATGATATCTCCTTTTTTTGCCTCCTTTGAGAACTCGTCCCTGATCCCCTCAAAGGCATGGGTTGCAAGTTCTTTTGGATCATTGATGGTCAGGAACCGTCCGGGGATGATGGCATCTGTATCGATATTGTCTCCGAATTTCCAGACCCGCATCATTGCACCTCCCGTGGATCGGTGATCTCTCCCCGAATGGCAGTTGCTGCGGCGGTTGCGGCAGATCCAAGGTAGACTTTTCCTTCTGCTGATCCCTGTCTGCCCCTGAAGTTCCGGTTTGAGGTGGAGAAAGAGACCTCACCGGAGGCGATAAGTCCAAATGACCCTCCCATACAGGGCCCACAGCAGGGTGCCTCGACCAGTGCTCCGGCCATTACAAACCGCTCGATGATGCCTGCCCGGAGTGCCTTGAGATATTCTTCTTTTGATGCCGGGATGACCAGCACCCTCACATCATCGGAGAATTTTTTATCCCCGAGGACCTCTGCAGCCTCCTGCAGATCTTCAAACCGTCCGTTTGTGCATGATCCAATAAAGACCTGATCGACATGCGTCCCGGCAATGTCAGTCACGTTCACAACCTGGTCAACATTATGCGGGACTGCGACCTGCGGGACAAGGTCTGAGACATCATAGTCCCGCCATGATGCATACACGGCATCAGGGTCGCTGCTTATATTCTCATCCCGCCAGCTGCCCCTGCCGGAAAGGTACGCCCTGGTTACCTGATCTGGAGGCACAATCCCTGCTTTTCCTCCCATCTCAATCGCCATATTGCAACAGGTCATCCGTCCTGCCATGTTCATCGAACTGATGGTCTCACCGGTGAACTCGACCGTCTTATAGGTCGCACCATCGACGGTGATATCCTTGATGATAGAGAGGATGAGGTCCTTTGCCCCGACCCTTTTCTGGAAACTGCCAGTAACATCAGCACGGATACTCTCCGGAACCCGGAAATACAGACATCCGTACCGGAGTGCAAACCCCATGTCAGTTGATCCGACCCCGGTTGCAAATGCCCCGACTGCACCATACATACAGGTGTGTGAATCGCTGCCGATGACGATATCACCCGGAGAGACCCGTCCCTTCTCGAGTGTTACCTGATGGCAGACGCCTTCCCTGATATCATAATTGTAAATCCCCTGCTGTTTTGCAAATATCCGCATGTTTTTCTGGTTCTCTGCCGCGTTCAGGGAGTCTGCGGGGACCTGGTGGTCAAAGAGCATGATGATCCGAGATGGATCAAAGACCTTCTCGCCACCCATTTCATAAAACTTCTCGATTGCAAGCGGTCCGGTGATATCATGGATCATGGCTGCGCTGATTGGTGCCATAACCACCTCGCCTGCTCTCACATCCCGGCCACATCGTGCGGAGAATATCTTTTCAGTGATTGTTCCTGCCATTCCGGTACACCATATTTATTGCGTTCATCATCGCCTCTGTGGACGCTAACACCACGTCATCACCTGATGCAGCGGCATCAAACAGTCTGCCTTTCTCATCTTCGACCACCAGGGTGACATGACCGATTGCGTCACTTCCTTCAGATATTGCAGATATGTTAAACTCCTTTAAGGTGGCTGGTTTTGGAATCGTGCCTATTAATGCCTTTATTGCAGCATCGACAGCACCATTTCCGGTTTTGCAGCAGACCTCCTCCACACCGTTCACCCGTGCCCGCACCGTTGCTGTCGGGATCATGTGATTCCCGGTCATAATGGCAATATCCACCAGCTCGATATATCGCCCACCGGTTGACATCCCGGTCACGGTCTCAGCGATCTCATACAGGTCATGCTCGGTGACTTTCTTTCCTCGTGAGGATATCTGCTTTATCCTGCTGACGATCTCATCCATCTGGGCATCGTCAGGGTGTATGTGGACCTGATGTAACATCTCGCGAACGGCGTGCCGGCCCACATGTTTGCCCAGTTTCAATCTCCGACGATGCCCGACCATCTCCGGTGTCATGATGCCGGGTTCAAACGTACTGGCGTTTTCAATGACTCCCTGTGAGTGGATGCCGCTTTCATGCGAGAAGGCATACTCCCCGGTAACCGGATATGTCGGCGGGACCATGATGCCGGAGAACCGTGAGATCATCCGCGAGGTCTCAACCAGTCGTTCAGTCTGAATTCCCGTATCATACCCGAAGATGGATTCGATCACCATGACGGTGCAAGCTAAGTCTGCATTTCCTGCCCGCTCGCCTATCCCGTTCACCGTCACCTGAACCTGATCTGCACCGGCCTCTACCGCTGATATGGTATTGGCGGTTGCCATACCAAAGTCATTATGACAATGCACATCGATGGTTACCGGAATCTTCGGGCGTAATGCACGAATCGTCTCCTGCATGGAGGTCGGGGTTGCAACACCCACGGTGTCAGGTACATTGATAGCCGTGGCACCTGCCTCCACTGCTGCAGTGTAGACCTCGATCAGTTCATGGATTCCGGTCCTTGTTGCATCCATTGCAGAAAACAGCACCTTGTCTGCATGATCACGGGCATACCTGACGATATCTCCCGTGATGGCAACCACTTCCTCATGGCTCTTTCTGATGGTATGGACCCGTTGAACCTCTGAGGTCGGGATAAAGACATGCACCATGTCAACACCGGCATCAATGCACCGGTCAACATCCGATTGCACGGAACGTGCCAGACCGCACACTATGGAATTCAGCCCTTCCGCTGCAATGGCTTTCACGGTCGAGAACTCATCAGCTGATGATGCCGGAAACCCTGCTTCGATGACGTGGACTCCGATATCTGATAACTGATGGGCAATCTCGATCTTATCTGAAGGCGTAAATGACACACCCGGCGTCTGTTCCCCGTCACGGAGTGTCGTGTCGAAAACAGTAATTCTTCGTCTGCTTTGCTTATCGCTGGAGAAAGCGACCTGCCGTACCAGATGATACGACGTTCCCTGTCCCGGTTACGTTTTGAGACATGATCATACTGGTGGTATGTTACCGGGTATTAATGTTTGCGTTGCTGGTGCAAAGGATCGGAGGGTCGGTGCACCAAAAACAGAGAGCCGGATGAGGTGCAGAGGGGTGTGGTGTTCATGAAACCGGGATGCTTGCACCAGATTACGGGAATGCCCGTGTTCTGATTAGGCGTATATGGTATTCCCAATTGAGATCTTGCAATACCCGGATATCGATCAACAAAATATCAAAAAATAAATGCTATCATAGACTTTTTCCCGCTTCTCTCCCCATCTCGAATGCCTTCAGGTTCAGATCAACGGTCTTTGGCGGAACAGTCTTTCGAATTGCTTCCTGCAGGGATGCTTTCTGTAACGGGAGCATGGGCGATGCAGCACCAAGCATCACGATATTCTGCGTCAGGATATTTCCTGCCTGCTCAGCTATTGCACGGGAATCGATTATGTGTGCATGCCGGCTGCCCAGCATCTCAGTGAGCATCTCCTCGGTCGGTGCCGGATAGTCCTGCATGAAGACCGATGTGGGTATGACGTATTCTTTGCTTGAGTAGAGGATTCCATCAGGTTTTAACCAGTGTGCTGCCCTGACCGCCTCCATGAGGTCAAAGGATAGAAGGAGATCGGCAGTTCCAGGCGCAATCAGCGGACCATACTCCTGACCGATCCGGATCTGACTCTCCACCGATCCTCCCCGTTGTGCCATTCCATGTGTCTCTGCTCCCCTGACCGGGATGCCCTCTATCACGCAGGCCCTCCCAAGAATGTTGGAAGTAAGGATGGTTCCCTGACCTCCGATTCCCACAATCATCACATCAAAACTCATTCCCTCACCTCTCTTCCGATAGCGCCGACCGGGCAGATCTGCGCACACACCCCACACCCGGAACAGAGATCGGTAATTGATGCAAGGCCTCCTTTGAGTTCTATCGCCGGGCATCCGAATTTTATGCATGCTTTACATCCGATACACAGATCCTGATGAACGGTATAACGGCCCCGCACAATTTTCGCACGCTTCTCTGATATTACGCAGGGTTGACGGGCGATAACGACTTTCACACCAGGACGGGCCTTTGCTGCCTTCAGGACATCAATGAAGGTTACCAGATCATTCGGACTGACCGTCTCGACAAAGGATACTCCACAGGCGCGGCATATTGCCTCAATCGAGACCGCAGGGGTTGCAACGCCGCATGCAGTCAGACCTGTTGTCGGGTTTGGCTGATGACCGGTCATAGCGGTGATCCGGTTATCCAGGATGACCACGGTGATGGTTGCGCCATTATATACGGCATTGATGAGCCCCTGAATTCCGGTGTGCAGGAATGTTGAATCACCGATCGTACAGACAATATCCCGCTTCTCCCCGGCAAGGGACATCCCCGATGCGATCGTGATCGAAGCACCCATACAGATGGTGGTGTCAACCGTTCCCAGTTGGATACCGAGTGTATAGCACCCGATATCACTGGGAAATATCGCGTCACGGAATACTTTCTTCATCGCATACATGGCGGTCCGGTGCATACACCCTGCACAGAGGATGGGAGGGCGGACTGGAAGAGCTGCAGGGGCCTGTGCCGGCTGATAGCTGATTGCGGTTTCAAACCCTGCGGCCTGAAGATACGAGGCTATCCGGTCAGGTGCCAGTTCTCCTTCGTACGGAACATGACCGGTCATCTTCCCAAACACCGGAACCGTCCCACTGACCTGTCGTGCGACCTCCTCAATCACGGGTGCCAGCTCTTCTATCACCATCACTTTCTCATGCCGGCTGATGAATGCGCCAAGCCACTCCTGGTCAACCGGGTATGCACCAATGATTGCGACAGAGACATCAGGACCAATTACTTCCCTGACATACGAGGCCCCGACTCCGCCACAGATGACTGCCGTCTTTCCTTTTATCTCGTACCGGTTGTACCCGAGCTCAACCAGCCGTTTTCTAAGTGCCGGCTGTTTCTGGTTTAACTTCTGGTGAAGAATGCGTGTATGCGCGGGAATAACGACATACTGTCTGGCATCCTTTTCAAACAATGCAGTCCTATCTGAAACAACAATCCCGCCGAGATTCACGTCACTTTTTGAGTGACAGATACGGGTGGTGGGACGAAACAGGACCGGCAGTCGGAACTCTTCAGAGAGGGCAAATGCATCCCGCACCATATCATGAGCCTCCTGCAGGGTGGAGGGATCAAGACAGGGGATTTTCGCAAACATGGCATAACATCTGCTGTCCTGTTCATTCTGTGACGAATGGGCGAAGGGGTCGTCCGCACTCATGATGACAAATCCGCCTTTTGTTCCGGTATATGCCGATGTCATGAGGGGATCTGCCGCCACGTTCAAACCTACATGCTTCATTGTGCATAATGCCCGAAGGCCACACCATGATGCCGCAAGCGCCTCTTCGAACGCAACCTTCTCATTTACTGACCATTCAACCTTACAGGCGCAATCAGTGTCCATTCGCAGGGTATCAATCACCTCTGAAGAGGGTGTACCCGGATATCCACAGACCACATCGACGGCTGCTTCAAGGCATCCGTGTGCAATCGCCTCATTTCCCAGGAGATAATGTACAACCATAGAGAAACCCGGATCAAATTCTCTATGTATGTTACCTGTCCTGGTATGTGTCATGTTCTGTTCAGTACGCTCCACCATCCCGATGGTCTTCACAAGTTTTATTAACGAGCGGGTTCCACCTGATAAGAGCCTCGGGCCCGTAGCATAGCCAGGTGGTGCGCCCGGCTGATAACCGGGAGGTCATGCGTTCGAATCGCATCGGGCCCATTTCTGTTTTATGTCATATTCAGCATTTATTTCAAAGCAGTATCACATTCTTCTAATCGCATCAACCGGCCTTGTCCTGACGGTCCTATTCTATCTCATACAACAGCAGATTCTGGCCGGCATTGGTATCATTATGACCGGGACCCTCCTGCTTGGTGCACTTATATCGGCTGATGCAAAAAAGAATGCACGACCGATCATCCTTGCCGATCTGGCTCCTAATCACCGGGAGATAATTCTTGAAAATACCGGAACAAAAGCCGCGGACAGACTTGAGATCACTGCTGCGGGTATTGATGAACCCTGGTATATTGACCGCCTTGAACCTGATACAACCACCCGGCTGAGCCTTCCAAAGATGGTTGAGTCACTGATCGTCGAGGTGACCTATCAGGTGGAGGACAGCCCCCGGAAAAGCAAGGCCTTTCGTCTCGGTATGGCGGAGCCTGAACAGGATCCGTTCAAACCTGTGTTTCCTTTATTCAGCTGGAAAGGAAAATAAGCCGATCTTATTATGATCGGATATAGTTTATCGTTTTTTCAAGAGCTGACAGGAGTTCTTCCTGATTTTGCATGTACTGCTGCATCGCTTTATAAAGCATAAACATGGCTTCATACCCGTACAGGTCAATGACCTGGCGTGGGGTAATCTCTGCAAGATATGAGTCGATGACAAGATCATCAGCACTATACATAATCTCGTAGAATTTTCCGTCCTCTCCAAGCAGGCAGAACTGATCCTGAACAGCCCGTGACATGTTATCCGGCCGGTAGGGAACAGGCTCTGCACTTTTGCCCAGGATGATCATCTTTGTCGGGTAATGCCGTGGGTCGTAAATCTCGCCCTGATTGTCTTTCTTTCCTTTTTCAAGGAGTTCTATTCCTACCTTTGCAATTATCGGCGAAATCTGTGCTCCCATCCTGCCGAGCAGGTTCGCATCAAGATTTCGTATCTCTTCTGCATAGGCATCTATTGATGAATCATGGAGGTTTATTACCTCAATCAGCCGGTTAAATCCCCGCTCAATGATATCTTCCATGGTGATCCGGTAATACAGGTCATCCGGACAGGCAAAGAATCGTCTGATCAGTCTCTGACCGGCTGACCGATCAGGTAGTGCGGAGTGCAGCCGGTAATCAGCACGGTGCAGGA
>NZ_DAONKG010000078.1:0-10086 GCF_035406105.1 Methanospirillum sp. | reverse complement strand
TTGAGGAACAGATCCGCATGGCTGCTGAATCAGCTGCCGGACAGATGAAGGAGGGAGCTCAGGAAATTAGTACAAAAATCTCCGAAACCGCAGGAAAAATTCAGAAAAGTGCGGCGGAAACTGCAGAACAAATCACCACAAAAGCTAAGGAACTGACCGAAAAAGTTAAGGAAGACACGAAACCTATCGGAAAGAAAGTCAGCAGGGCTGCCAGGAGTTCTGCGGATGCCATCAGGGATAAAATTCCTATTGGAAAACTCAGCCCTGAGATTGAGAAGGGACTCTCAGTCCTCAGTCAGGAGGAGGCAAAGAAGATTCGAACCGCACTTACTGGAAAAGAAGGAGTGAGCGCGGCTGTCCTGGTAAAATTTGCAGCAGGGCGATCCATCGGTAATCTAACCATACCCCCCGAAGTAACCCTTGTGACCGTTCAGAGAAAGGATCAAATTCTGGGGCTTGACGCAGACATAATCCTAAAAGAGAATGATATTGTGTATCTTTCCGGGCCATCTGATGCTGTAGGATTTGTCACCAGGATGCTGGAGGGATAATTTTGGAGATCTCCTTTTCCCAGGATGGTCTGATTGGTATTGCCGTCCTTCTCGTCATCTCTATGATGATATACCTCATTATCAGGGAGATCAGACTGATGAAGACGAATACCCGCAGACTTGAACTGGAACTTGAACGTGACAAACTGCAGATACTCAGGCAGGATACGACCGCTAGAGTCCAGCCGGCTTTGCGGTTAACATCAGAGCAGATTGCTTCACTCAAAGAGATTGAAGAATCTAATATTGCCCTTGAAACTGACATATTCATGAAACAGAAGACTATTGAAGGCAGACTGAAACGTCTTGAAAATTATGTCAAGCGTGAAAAACTAGACCTGATGCTAGATCGGATAGAATCTGAGGAAAAAAAGATTTAGGTGAGTAATATGTTTGAAACATCAGGAGTCACACGAAAATTGTTTGATAATCTGACCAGCTTTGAAACGAAAACTGCGATCTCGGTCCCGACCTTTGAACGAACCCTCGACTCCTACTTTGAGCGGAATATGGATTCCATCATTGAAGAATGGGGCCTCATCACCGAGGCGGATCTGAATGAATATGCACGAAAGTTAGAGTACCTGAGCTATGAAGTCGGGCGACTCTATGCGGAGAAGGATTTGCTGAAAAAACGGGCTGAAGGTATTGAAAAGTCCATCAAAAAACTGGAGGCAGGAAAATGAATCTGGATACCTACTTGAATGCATATCTTGACCGCCGGATGAAACTGATGATTGATGACTGGCAGCTTGGAACAACCGCTGATCTCAGGGATCTGTCCCAGCGATTCAGACAGGTAAAACATGAGGTTGAGCGTCTGAAATCATTTGAGCGAGAGTCACAAGACCGGATGGACCGCATGGAAGAGAGAATACGCAGGATTTCGGAGCGAATGAAATGACACTGACTGAAATTCTTCTGATTATTCTTATCATACTCATCCTCATATTTCTACTCTTCTGGTTCTTTTCAGGTACGACCGGGAGAATATCACTTCGAAGACCGGTAGAAAGCAGGGTGGATGAGTATCTTGACCGGCGATTTGCCCGGCTTGTCGAGGAGGCCGGCGTTGTTGGCAGGCCAAAATTAAACTGGTTCAAGGATGAACGAGGGAAGGTACTCGATGCTGATATACAAAAAATTACTGAACTGAAAGAATTTGAGAATGAATTCATCCAGAACCTCTCTGACCTCGAGGCACGACTTGATGCACTGGAAAGATCACTTGATTCGAAAAAATAACCAGACTCATTCATCAGGAGGGATGTTTCAGACCCTAAAAAGTCAGGTCAGCCGGGTGAGAAAGGATAATGAATCCCCAAACAGGGATCCTGAATCTTTTTCGCGGTATATCTGTGATCTCTGTCATAGTTCCGGATCTTTATCAGGACTACGTCAGTGTGTCATCTGCGGAAGATCGGGGTGCAGCTCGTGCTGGCATGATGAATATTATCTGTGCAAATCATGCAGCGGGATAATGAACCTGCTCCTGCTGGAAGTTCCTGCCAACGATACCAGGAATAAGCCGGATACGAAAGCCATCATTCAGGATGAGCAGAATGATGAGTCATCCTGATCTTATTTTATTGAAACTGGATACGCTGGGATAATTGAATACTCCTCTCACCAGATGATATAGGAGCACCGGTCCGGAAGGTCTGTCGTGAAAATTATTAAAATACCATCTCTTATTGCATCTGTTGTCCAGAATGCATTGTCCGGACTGGAAGGGATGGAATTTACTCTTCTTGACTGCTGCCCTCATTGTGGGGGAGTTGTCAGGTATCACGACATCCGGAAAAAACGGTTTGCAACCATTATCATTGACAGGGAGAAACGAATAATCAACGTCCTTGTTACGAGATATTATTGTAAGGCATGCGGCAAACTCTGCTATGCATCAGCTCCGTTTTATCCGAACACCAAGTTTGGATCTCCAGTCATTGACCTCTGCATAACGCTGGCACGAATTCATCCCTACAATCATAGTGCACGAATTCTCCAGGAGATGGGTGTTGTTGTAGACAGGGGGACGATTCGTAACTTTTTCTCCCGTGATATTCCGGAAGTCAGTTATGCGAAAATGTACGGGCTGCCAATACCGCTCTCCATCTTTCATCTGTCAGATCTCTCATCCAGACGGCGGCAGCAGCGACATGTGACACAAGAGGACATCCTGAGGGTTTGTGGATTTCCATCCTCACACGTACCTCAATCGGACAGATGACTAATAGACTGAAATGACTTCTATTCATTTCTGGTATCAGGAGTCTTCTGGCTGAAGAGACGAAGCATCTCCAGGTAATTATTTCCATAATAATGCTCCCATTCTTCACGCTGGCTGACTTTCGCAAGGACTGGCATTCCCTCAGGTCTCCCCGGATGATACCCAAACATCTGTTCAAGTTCACCCTGAAGAGCATGCATCATGAGTGAGATCGGAATATCCATAGGACATCTGTCCTGACATTGTCCGCAATTGATGCACGAGTCGGCGATGTGTGAGAACCTGATCAGATGGAACGTAAAAGGAGGCGGGACTTCACCAGGCTGTACCAGCCATGGTTTTTTTGTCTGACACTCCTGACAGATGCAGAGTGGACAAGCATGAAAACACTGATAACATTTTATACACCGGCTCGTCTCATCCATAATAAAAGATAGCCGCGAAAGGCCGTTCCCAATCCTTGAGAACATGAGTGAGCGGTTCCTTTCTGCTATGGTGAGCATCGCCGCTTCAACTCTAAACCTGGCCTCAACGCCTTTCATATCTGCAGGAACGATGGTTACATATCCGTCTTTTCGTGCCTGATCAAGAAATGATGATCCTTTTTGAGTGCAGACCTCAACAAACGTGGTATGCTCTGAATTTTCGCCATACAGACCCCATGTTCCACATACCACATCGCACTGCCGGGGGATAGGAGTATCACATCTCCTGCATGAATCACGCCTCCCAAATCCACGCTCTTCGATGATCTCAAGCGGATATTCCAAAGTAAGATCACCACATCCGATAACGAGCCTGCCATTTCGTATATAAAACGAGTCAATCTTGTCAGGATTTTGACCACAGACCTCCCGTATAAATGATCTGGCCTGCACCGGGGAGAAGGTTCCGGTACAATTCAGCCCAATCAGATAGAGATCGTCCCGGTCAAGTTTCCGTCTCTTAACCAGCTCAACAAGTGCCTTTGCATCACATCCTTTTACAACCGCTGCAATCTTTATGCCAGGACTTCTTTCTACCGCTCTGACAACCCAGTCCGCCGTGAGTATACTGCCACAAAACTGGGAACCAGAACAAGAGAGGATCTCATCACCACTGGTAATCAGAACTGGTCTTGGATCATAGACATCTTCACCGTTTTGGAGAGCACAGACTGCATCCACCGTACCAGAGGAGAGGAGTGAGAGTAAAAGGCCCGTGACCAGCCCCCCTGATGCAGCATGCTCCCGGATATGATCATTGGTGGACCATCCATACCACATCCGGGTATTCATCCAGGTATTCATACAGGACCATCACCCATTCTCAAGGGTTCAATTGCTACATAGATCGATTTGTATTCTGATTTCTCTAAACCACTCTCCCGTGTACCGGTCAGCCGGCGTACGGCTGCATCAAAAAGGGTCGGCATAAAGATGATTCCCTGCATTATTTCGGGAACAATCCTGGCTTTACATGATAATTGTCCTTTTTTTGACCTGATCAGAATACGCTCCCCATCAGATATTCTGACCTTTGCTGCGTCGCCCGGATGTATTTCAACATATACTTCATGTACCTCATCACTGAGATTTTTACTCTTTCCAGTCATCATCCCGGTATGCCAGTGCCAGATAATCCTCCCTGATATCAGCAGAAATGGGTACATCATATTAGGTTTTTCTGAAGGGGGTCTCCACTCAACCGGACAGAACACCCCTTTCCCATCCGGATGAAGAAACCGATCTGTATACAGGATCGACATTCCGGGATGATCCACAGACGGACATGGCCAGCAGATCCCATCCGGTCGACTTATCCGTTCAAAGGTCATCCCCTGATATGGATTGCATACCCTGGTTATTTCACTGAAGATATCAGCGGGCTCAGTATAGGGAAACTGCTTTGCATATCCCATTATAGAAGCGATCTCAGTAATTATCTGCCAGTCAGGTTTTGCAATACCTGGAGGTGAGGCTGCTTTATGGAGCCGCTGGACCCGTCGCTCCGTATTGGTAACCGACCCATCCTTTTCCGCATAACAGGCGGCAGGAAGAACAATATCTGCATATTCACATGTTTTGGTAAAAAAAATCTCGGAAACAACCAAAAAATCAAGGTTTTTCAATCCCTGATGAACAGTCTGGGGATCAGGTCCGCTCTCAAACGGGTTTTCCCCTGCCAGTATCAATGCCCTTATACCCCCATACTTCCCGTCAGCCTTCGTAAACATCCGGTTCATATCAAGGCCCCTGCTTGACGGTGCAATACCATCCGGAAAGTTCCAGATCTGCTTGACGGTTTGGTAAGCGAAACTATCCGTAACCGGCTGGTATCCTGGGAAAAAATCAGGAAGACACCCCATATCACAGGTTCCCTGCACATTACTCTGACCACAAAGTACACACACACCAGCTCCGGGTCTTCCGATATTACCGGTCAGCATCATCAGATGTGCAATTGCCTGTACAGTATGAACTCCTCCGGACCGATATAAAGGCCCCGGTGAACAGAGGAACATACACCGCTCTGCTGTCCCGATCCATTCCGCAGCCTTCAGGAGATCATCCCTGGAAACACCGGTCAGATGGCTCACATGATGGGGAGTATAGGTGCTTTCCAGTACAGTTCTTTTGAATGAATCATACTCACGGGTGCGGGTATTGATAAATTCCTGATCCTCCCACCCCTTCCGGATGATCTCAGCCATGATACAATTGAGCACTGCAACATCAAACCCACCTGAATACTGGAGAAACAGGTCGGCCTGGATGGCTGTCGGAGTATACCGGGGATCTGCATAGATAAATTTGCCACCGGATGCCTGAGCACGGATTATCTGTCTGCCAACGAGGGGGTGCTGCTCAAAAGGATTTGATCCAAGACAGATGATACAGTCTGACAACCCAATATCGGAGATAGAATTCGTCATAGTTCCATTTCCAAAGGAGAAAGAAAGACCGATCATGGTTGCTTCATGACAGAGCCGGGCGCTATGATCCAGGTTATTGGTTTTTAAAACACCCCTGGCAAATTTCATAAGCACATAATTATCTTCATTCGAGCACTGTGCTGATGCTAAAACACCAATTTCACTCGGGCGATATTCTTTTAGTTTTTGGGCAATCAGTTGATATGCTGATTCCCAGTCAGTCTCAACAAAGACATCCCCTCTTCGAACCAGGGGTTTTTTGAGCCGGTCTGGACTCTGAATGAACTGATGGCAATATGTACCCTTCTGACATAGTTTCCCTTCATTTACTGGAGAACGAATATTCGGGGTGGTTCCTGTAATTTTCCCATCCTGAACAATAAGATTCACTGAACACCCGGTACCACAATATGGACAGATTGTAGGGACCTGATACATCATGTCGGATACGGTATCTTCAGTTGCAGGCACGGATAAATCCTTGCCTTGCAGTACAGTTTTTGATGATTTATGGTGGATGATACCATATAAATGAACCCTGTTGCACAAATAAAGACCATAGATGCGGCCTGCAAAATATTCATACAAAACAATAGATAGGTACAAAAAAACCGGGACTTCAAAATATGTTTATCTGTCTTTTTTTAAATTATTACGAGTAAATCTGGCACGCAGGGTTTATTGTCCGCTTAAAGACCAAAAATAAACTTACGAGAATAGATATTTCATTAAAACGGATGGAATACAGAGGTTAATGAAATAAAAACGCCAAGGAAATAGCCTGCACATAATTAAGTTGACTAAAAAAGGTTAATTTTAAGCTAATCAGAACATTAAAACGATATTATCGGTTTTTTATCATCTGCAAGAGAAAGAGAGGGACTGATTTATCATGATTTATCATGAAATATGTGGGCTCCATCGGTAATCTTTGTTCATTTACAACATATAAGGTGTTAAAATAAAACCCCTACTTTTTCACCTTTTTGAGGGAAAAAAATCCGTATCTATTTCAGAACCTTTATCTATATTTTCTAACAACCTTTGTTCAGTCGATTTTTAATCGATCAGGCTGGTGCGACAAATATGGCATTTGCAGTTCATGTAAACATGGAACGCTGTACCGGCTGCAACAATTGTGTGGTAGCATGTCCAGTGAATGCACTGGAGTTATTCACGGTTAACCCTGCAAGCACGGATAAGATATACAAAGTCATCAACGGAGCAGCAATCACCCTTGATGTCAAGTATGAGCTCTGTGCTGGTTGTGGTATCTGTGTCGATGCATGCCCATATGATGTGATTCAGCTCTCCGGACAACCACCTCAGGCTGTAGAGGCCTGACCGGTCCCGGAGAAAATGCAAGCGTTTCAGGAACAGAATTTGTGAACAACCGAGGTATCTTAATGTCTACACTGTTTCCGAAGTATTCCAAGACCTCTGATGGGTCTAAGGTTATAATGGAGCAGAGACTTCTCCAGCAGGTAAACAACCTCATCCTTGACAATGATATTTGTACTGGATGTGGAATCTGCTCAGAGGTCTGTCCCGAAGAAGCAATCACTGTAGGGCCAGTCGGAGGAGTCCGGAGAGGACTTGTTGATGATGCTGCAAGCATTCATGTCGATGAGACAAAATGTTCATATTGTGGTGTCTGTGTCATCATGTGTCCGTTCTCAGCTCTTACTCTGAAAGTTGATGGAGAAGAACGTCTGCCGATCCTGGAAAAAGAAGGATTCCCAACATATGACAAAGGAACGGCAATTGATCAGGACAAATGCGTCAGATGTAATATCTGTAACGATGTTTGTCCCCGTGATGCAATAGACCGCGATGTCCCTCTCTTTGAAGGCGAGGACAAAGAAGGACTTGCAAAAGGTCAGGCTGTGGAACTCAAGATTGAGTTTACAGTCGATGACGAGAAATGTACCAAGTGTGGTATCTGTGGTAACCTGTGTGAGGCCATCAATGTACTTCACAAGCCCTTCAGCCCGGAAAAGGGAAAAGTTGAGGGTGAGGTTCTCTGGGATGAAGCATATTGTGACGGGTGTAATGTCTGTGCAGAAGCATGTCCCTCAGAGGCAATCAAGGTTACCCGGACTGTTATTGGACAGAAAAAGCTTGGAAACGTGAATATCATCGAAGAGGACTGCTGTACGTGCCGCTGGTGCGCAATCAACTGTCCGACCGAAGCTATTACCGTGAACAAAATCTTTGAAGGAGAGATAACCTTCCATCCGGAGAAGTGCCCGGGAGGTTGTTCCACGTGTGTTGATGTTTGTCCTGCAAATGCCATTTATCTCCCGACCCCCAAGCCTGCAAAGGATATGAAAGGGGAGATTGAAGCAAAAATTGCAGTCAACAAGGACTTCTGTATCCTGTGTGGTGCCTGTGTCAATGCATGTCCTGGTGAGGATATCATCTACCTTCGCCGTGACAGCGTGAAGATCAAGGGCAAAGAGACTGATCTCTTTAACAAGATAAAGGCAAAACTCTTTACTCCGAGAACTTCAAAGGTCAAAGAGCAGCCATCTCTGGCAGGTTCTGTTGAATTAAAGGCGGTAGGTCAGTAATTGAGGTGTAAAATGGCTGCAAAAACATACAACATCCCTGAACTGGACAAAAAACTTGCGGACCGCCGGTACCATCTGAGCGATACCAACCCTGAATTTACCAAGAACATTCTCAAGACAAGCAGGACTATTGCCAATATGTGCTACCAGTGTGGTACCTGTACCGGCTCCTGCCCGTCAGCACCCCGGAGTTCATACCGGATCCGTCTCTTTATGAGACGCTGTGTGCTTGGCCTTGAAAATGAAGCCCTGACCGATCCGGATCTCTGGCTTTGTACAACATGTTACTCCTGTACGGATCGCTGCCCACGGGACATCGCCCCGACCGATGTTATCATGGCAATGAGAAACCTTGCGTTCAAGCGTGACATTGTTCCAAAGAACTTCCTCCAGACCGTTCAGCTTATTTATTCCAGTGGTCACGGTGTGCCAAACAATGATGTTAACCGTGCAGCACGAACAAAGCTCGGTCTTCCTGCTGATCCACCGACAACGCACTCATATCCTGAGTTTGTCAAGGGTATCCAGAAGATCATAGACCACTATGGTCTGAAAGAGAATGCAGACAGAATTCTGAAGGGTGACTAAACGTGCACGAATACGCATTTTTCCTTGGGTGTATTGCACCAAACCGGTACCCCGGCTGTGAGGCGTCTGCCATCAAGACCAGTGAAAAGGTCGGTATCAAACTCCTCCCGCTGAAAGGTGCCAGCTGTTGTCCTGCTCCCGGTGCATTCGGGTCTATTGACCTGAACGTCTGGTACGCCATGGCAGCACGAAACCTTGTCCTTGCAGAGGAGATGAAAAAAGATATTGCACTCATCTGTAACGGTTGTTACAAGTCAATATGGGAAGTAAACCACATTCTTAAGCACAATGATGAACTTCGCGACAAGACAAACGAAGTTCTTGCTGAGATTGATATGCAGTTTAAGGGAACCATCGATGTATGGCACCTTGCAGAACTGTATTATGATGACAAGATTTGTGGTGTCCAGAAGATTAAGGACAGTGTTACCACGCCTCTTACTGGTGCAAAGGTTGCTGCCCACTACGGCTGTCACCTCATGAAGCCAAAGAAAGAGAGACACTTTGGAGATACAGAAAACCCCATGTGGTTTGAGGAACTTATTGGAGCCCTCGGTGCAGAGCCGATCCAGTATCGCAACAAGATGCAGTGTTGTGGTGCCGGTGGTGGTGTCCGTGGATATGATATCGTCCATGCCCTTGATATCACGAATGAGAAACTCATTAACATTCAGGAAGCAGGAGCTGACGCAATCACAGAGTTGTGTCCGTTCTGTCAGCTTCAGTTTGACCGGGGTCAGGTCGAGATTAAAGAGAAGTTCGGTGATGTGTACAACATCCCGGTTCTGCACTACAACGAACTCCTCGGTCTTGCCCAGGGTATGAGCCCACAGGATCTGGCACTTGATCTGCATGCTATCGACTGCACACCGTTCCTGCAGAAGGTGCTTTAGGGAGGACAAAGACATGGCAGAAAATACTGAACCAAGAATCGGTGTCTTTGTGTGCCACTGTGGTACCAACATTGCCGGATCCTTGTCAATTGATGATGTTGTCAATTACGCAAAGACACTTCCGTATGTAGCTGTTGCAGACCAGTATCAGTACATGTGCTCAACCCCTGGTCAGAAGAAGATCGATGACGCGATCAAGGAGTATAACCTGACTGGCGTCGTCGTCGCAGCATGTTCACCACGTCTTCACGAGCCAACCTTCCGTACCGCTACCAAGGAAGGAGGATTAAACCCGTTCAGGTTCGAGATGGCAAACATCCGTGAACAGAACTCATGG
>NZ_DAONKG010000077.1:0-10105 GCF_035406105.1 Methanospirillum sp. | reverse complement strand
CAGTGGAGAATTTAAGATTAGCCACTTCTTATATTATTGTCAATCAATTATTATTTTATCAAATTTTATCAAAAAAGAAAAATTTGCCTGAAATAGATTCATCAAAATTAAGATCATCGAGTGAATTGCAGGAATATTTTAATAGAGTTTTAGAAATCAATTATAGATTTATTTATTCTTATGATGTAGTCTCCAAGGTTCCTGATTTGTTTTTAGGTGATTTAAAAAAGATTATTAGCGCAATTCAGGGCCTCAACCCAGAAAAAGTTGGAGGGGATTTACTTGGAACCATTTTTCATGATTTAATCCCATTTGAGGTAAGAAAAATTGTTGCTGCATTTTATACAAATCCCTTGGCGGCAGATATGTTAGCCTCTCTTGCAATTGAATCTCCATATGTGTCAGTTGTTGATTTTGCAGCGGGTAGTGGGGGATTACTTGTAAGTGCATACCATTCAAAAAAACGATTAATAGAAGATTTTTCCGAGGAAGATCATAGAAAATTTTTAGAGAGTGAAATATATGGGGTTGATATTATGCCTTTTGCGGCCAATGTCGCTGCCAGTCATTTAGCATTACAAAGTCCAGAGTATTTCACAAATAAAGTTAATATTGCAATCTGGGATTCTACCGAATTAAAAGAAGGAGATGTTATTCCCACCTTAGCAGGAATTGACTATGTTTTAAGGGGGCAAACTTCTCTAAATATGTTTGGAGGGGATTCAAAAATAGATGCCAAAGGGGTTGTAAAACTTGGTATTTCAACTCCGGATGACATAAGATTACCTAAATTTGATGTTATAATAATGAATCCCCCCTTTACTAGACAGGAAAAAATCCCCAAAAATTATAAAGACGTATTGGATAGTCGATTTGAGGATTACAAAACAATAATATCTGGTCAAATGGGGTATCATGGCTACTTTATTTTATTGGCTGATAGATTTGCTAAACAGGATGGTGTAATTGCTCTTGTTCTTCCGGCAACAATATTGAGAATAAAATCATTTGAGGGTATTAGGGATCTGATAAAAGAACAGTATTCAGTAAAATATTTAATTACTTCAATATTTAGATCAGCATTTTCAGAAAGTACTAGATTAAGAGAAATATTATTGATTGCAGTCAAAAAGAAAACAAATTCCTCCTATATGACAAAAATTGTTACTTTAAAGAAATTACCTGAAAATCATGATGATGCTTTGATCTTAGCAGATAAAATAAAAAATTATTCTGAATTGAATGATGAAAGCATGATTATTGAAAAAATTGATTATTCTTCCTTTATTTCTACAAAAAATTGGTTCAAATTTATCGTTTTAAATAATAAAGACTTGTATTCTTTTTATCAACAGTTTGAACAACACCCAAAGCTTATTAGGATTTCTGAATCTAATTTTAAAATTAAACGTGGTTTTGAATTAGAAAAGGGCCTCTTATCATCCCTAATAATCCTTTCTAATAGAGATAATGCTTCAAGACAGAATGATATATGGATTTTAAATAAGCAAACTAAAAACTCATACCATGCCTTGCATAAATCTGGTACTGTTGAATTTAAAATTCCAAAAAATTGTGTCCAATTTGCATTACGAAGAGCATCAGGGTTAAATAAAATAATTGTTGATGATACTTTAGATTATATTATCACTACATCTTGGAGTAAGGGAGATTTCAGAAAATTTCAGGAATCTTTGGGTAAACAATTTCAATCTAAATTATTAGACAAGATTAAAAGAAATGTTGATAATCGGCTTGGGAATTTATATATTGTTCGGAGATTTAATATTTCAGCTCCAAATACATTTGCTTTAGCATATTACTCTTCAATTCTTGCAGCGCCTACTAAATTGTTATATTCAGTTAATTTACCTGATTCAGACGCAATTATTCTAACCTCATATTTTAATAGTGTATTTAATTTATTACAAGTCCTGATTGAAAGGGTAGAAACAGAAGGTGCGTTTTTAGAATTATCAGAATATGTATTGGATGATTTTATGATTCCGAATCTATCAGAATTATCTGAATCGGAAAAAATTCTAATTATTGAAAATTTCAAAAATATAGGAAATAAACCGCTGGAAAGTATCTATGAACAATTAAAACATGGAAGAGAATACAGAATACAATTAGATGAGATTTGGAAAACAATTTTGGGGATTGATGTAGATTTAAACTCGTTATATCGTTGTATTATAAAAGAGATAAATCTTCTAAAAAATATAATGAAAAATTAATTATCATAGATTTTTTTTAGAATTTATCAGAGCATTGAGACAAAGCAACCATCTGACTTCTCACTGTCACATCAAAATCAAATGAACATTTCCGACAAACACCAATGATATCAATCATATTTGTTGCGTTATTAATGTTAACAGTTACCGGAATATGAACATCACAAAAAAGACACCGGATATACATCCGGTTACCGTATTTATAAACCCTGATCTTCCGATTATACATAAAAATCAGAATTTAAAAGAGTTCCCAGAACTGATCCAACGTGGCCTGATAATCATTGCTCTCCATCTATAACACCCATGTTAATTAATTTGAATTATATACATTCAGAGCTCCTACAAACAGGATAATAAAGAGAACCATAAACGGTGAATATAACTGCACAAATTCAAGGTTCAACTTCAAATAAGCATTAAGTATGAACATAAGGAACTGCATATACACAATTCCCATGATCATAATCACATGATTATCCATGTTAAACTGAACCTTTATTCCCCGTTTTTTCCCTCTTCATTCTTTTCTTTCTGCTTAATAATGTCCTTGCGAATATCATCCAGATGAACAATTATATCTCTGATATCTTCTGAAGACATACTGGATATAATATCCCTGAACTTGTAAAATGACAGTTCGAAATCCTTCTGTTCTTCCTGAGAAAGACTCTCGAAATCAACAGCATTCATCACCATGAGATTGCACATTGAAAAGATACCAAGAAACTCCTTCTCAGTAACCTCCATACAATACTTTACTTCATTCCCATTTGCTTTATCTTCAGTCATTGTCATACTCCATCATCCAACTGCAAATAATACGCGGTAATCAGAATGATCATATCACGTATAATTAATTTTTTCTCTATCAGAGACTCAGTACAATCATACTGTGATAACTTTATTTGTAACACATTGAATAAATCTATTTCGGTTTCATATGCAAGTTTCTCTACATCAACACCTGCAATAATCTTATCTAACACAGATTTATTACATGTACATGTGTGTGTATAAGTATAACCATCGCACATATATTTATTCATTCAAATTACCATGTATTTATACTTTTTTGTTAGTCAGATTCCTTCTTTCCGGACACGGATTTATTATACAACCCGGACTCTTCAATTGAGCATTTACAACTGCAAATTGCCATTTTTGATTCAGAACATGTTGGTATAACCTCACCCCCATTTCTGACATCCTGACACTTCTGAATCAGTTTCAGAATTGTTGATTCATAACTCGGTTTTAACAACTCAATCTGCCGAACCCTTGGATTAATTACCATTCCCATAACTATCTGATAATCAGCGTAATCGGGAACTGTTGATAACAGATACTTATAAAATCCGATTTCTTTCTGTAAACTTGGTTTATAAACCGACTTTCCTGTTTTATACTCAACTATACAGTAACCAGAACCAAACCGATCCAATCTATCGATTGTTCCACCGATACCAAGTTCCTCATTTATAACCGTTTTTTCACAAAATACAGGTTTCCACAAGTCCAAATCACAATCTAACGCTATCAGCCTCCGTCTCTCCATATCAATAAACCATGAGATCATATCACGTTCAGAATCCGTGAAATCAGGATGAATAAAATTTTCCCAGTCAGCAGGCCGGTATTCATGAGCAATCTGCATAAATGTGTCTGCAAATTCATGAAACCGGGTACCTGTCACCATTGCATAGTTTTCATCCTGCACAACAGACTTATCAACATAGATTTTTTTATACTGTAACGGACAGAATGTGTAAGAAGTAAGATGTGACTTACTTATTACACGATCCCTGTAATTATCGGTCATGATTTACAAGAATTTAACACCCGATTTCTTCGTCAGGTATTCCCTGACATCATCAAATGTCGGATTAATCAAATCATCATATTTATCACCGAATCTCCCACCATGAAAGACAAACCGGTGATCTTCAAATTCACGCTTAACCTCGATATTCAGATCCAGCCAGTAAAATGTATTTTTCTGCCAGTCAGGATCGAAAATACCCGTTGCTTTCACACCATCATATTTCTGTTTTGATTTAAACGTAAGTATAACGTTCCAGTCTGAAGCCTGAAGTAATCTCATTAATTGGGTCCAGCGTTTATTCGCCCTTCCCCATTCGGTTCCCATAATGGCATCACCGAATTTCTTGGACTCATCAACGTTGTCAGCAAGCCATATCTTCAGATATTCCCATATATCAGACATGGAATCAATTGCAATCGTTCCAATTGTCTCTGACTCTGACACTGCATCAACCAGTTGCCCGATGATTTCAAAAGCAGCTTCCATAGACTTAGTAACATCCATATGCTGGCCTTTCTTTTCAGCATAATCAACAAGATCAACCACGAAGATCTCTTTCTGAACATCCTCCGGTAACTGCTTTACCAATAATGGCAATGATTTTTCAGTATCCAGAATATATAATGGTCGCTTTGCAGTTAACACCCAGTGTGTCTTTCCAGCCTTTGGTGCTCCATAGATACCACAACGGAGACACTTTACTGCCGGTATCTCAATAGCCGGTTTGAACATTGATAACACATTTGTAAAGTCCTTTTTCGGGACTTTCTTATGAGATGATGCCTGATTAACAGCAGGATCACCTGCAGTATCAGAACTCTCTTCTATATCCCATTTCGCCATAACAAAATGCTCTCCTGAATAATCAATTACTAATTTAATGGAGGTGATAACGTGGTTTACAAAGAAATGTAATTTATTTCCCTATAAACTACTTTATGATGATATTTTAAATTACCTGATAACACTACAAAATTCACTGTTTATCACGGGGAGACGTTACTTTGGATTTTGACTGATATTCCCCACAATAAAACTGACTCGGATGACCATCAACAAATCTGGTTCCCTGTATATGAAGCGGGTACCGACGACACCCAAACCGCCGGTTATCCTGCGGGTAATACAGGAACTTACAGGTTTCACATGTTTCTTCAGGCATAATTCCTCACAGAAAAGTTTAAAAATTAGATTAAACCTGCAGCTGCAAGTTTCTTCCGCATCTCATCCTCTGCGCCACCAGTGTCTCTGACAGCACCCCATAACTGATAATAATCAATCATGTTCCCATCATCACCCTTGAAATTCATCTTCTTTCCAACAACAATGACTTCATCACCGCTCTGGAAATCAAGAATCTGTTTCCCAATAACGCTGGATCTGGTACTTAATTTGATACCATCGGGAACATCGATCGATGTGATCCGCAAGACATATTTTCCTTCGTTTTCCTGCACACGTGATACATTCCCACGGGTAAAGAACAGGGTATATGGCGCAACCTTCGGAGAAGCAACCTCACCCAATTCCTTCCAACACTCCGATTTCGGAAGCACACGTTCCGCAACAGACCATGCCATATCATACGGTCCGTAATCCTCGTATGCATCCTTGTATACACTGATCGTTTTACCATATTTGTTACCGTACACAACCGATTTACAACCAATCTTCGGATGGTTTTTACAATCCTTATCCCAGCGGATAGTTCCAAACTCCAATGATTCAACTTCTGAATCACCAATTGACGAAACATACATTACAAGACGTTTCTGTCCATCATATGGAATATCCTGACCATACTTCGGATTCGGGATCTCGTTCCCGTCTTTGTCCTTGACAAACTTCTTACTGTATAACGGAATCGGATACTTCTTCCCATCCTCCGTTACACCAATCCGAACAAGCCCTGATTTAATGGACTGATCAGTTCCGTTTTTAAGGTCTTCGTAATACATATTACGAGCCTGACGCTTCTCATAATCATTCCGATCCTCAGTCGGGCTTACACCAAACACAATACAGCTGATTTCCTTTAAATTCCCTTTCTCTGCCTCTTTCTTTGCATATAAAAGTGGCGAAAGAACGAATATCTTTGATATATTTGAAACAGTCAGTTCATCAATCTTCTTTTGTAATGATTCCGCATCACTAAAGAACTCTTTTATTTCTGACTTAAGCTTTGCCTGATACTCTTCAACTTTTGTTTTGACTTCGTTTTCCGACAAAGAATACATCTCTGCATACTTTTTATAATCTATCATAGACTGTTCTCCCGATTACTCATCGGCCATACTAGATTGGTTATGCAAACATATAAACACTTCTAAAAAACATTTAAATATTAGAAACAACCAGTAGGTATGTGCAACACCAAAAAACAACAAGGAAGAAAATCTCCCCCTTCTTTGTTGAGAGGGTTTACCAGTGTTGTATTGTTTTGACAAACCGGAAATCAGTTCATTTCTATCTTTATTCCAATATACCGGTATTCATTTATTTCCTTGACATTCTGCGGAGTGCGTTTGAAATAATATGCCTTGTTATAAAATTTGACACGGAACAGCATACGTTCTTTTCTCGTAAATATATCGTAGAGATAGTGCCGTGACAGATGCCGTGTTATATTGAATTTATCGACAAAATCGGTGGTCATATAAACATTCCGCTCATCCCACTCTTCCTCGATAAACTTTCTGAACTGATAATAAAGACTTGGCTCAAAATATCTGCAATCAGAAGCAGAGACTTCATCCAGATTTTTTCTTCTCTTTCTGCATAATTTCTCATCTTTCTGAAATTTACATTCGATACATTGCATATTTAAATAATGGGTTCATTTACTATATATAAATTTCCAGTAATATTTAAATATTATGAATTAGATATATAAAGTTAATGGAATCCAAATATGATATATATAAATTTTTTGCAGAAGAAGAAGCACGGATGAACAGAAATCCTGATCATAAAAGTGAAAAAATAAGAGAATTTATTCGTAAATTTGGAAAAGACAATGATTTTGAAGAAGTTGTCGAATATGCACTTTATGAAAAATTCAAGTCAGAGTATCCGGATGTTGATGTTTCAAAGAATTATTTTCATACTATTGCAAGCAAAGCATGGAATATCCGAATTGATGACAAAAACAACAAATGGATACAGTTAAACAAACAAAAACCGATGAAACGAAAAAATCGCAGGTAACTAATGATAATTTATGAATGAATAACCATGAATTTTTGCAGGTAACCTGGATTTTTGCAGGTAACTTATATTACAACAGTGCCTGACACACCATACCGGAAAACCTCTCTGAAACAAAAGGAAAGAAGGAGTTTTTTCCTTCCCAATCCTGATGTTTCTCTTGTGTGTGTGGGCATACAATACAGGGGTTTTATTGTGCGCCATGCGATTAAAACGTAACCCACTGTATTACATCTATGATGTTATAAATAACCATTATTTAAAAATGATCAAATTTTCCGGATTTCATTTTGGTTTCGTGAAAAGATATGGATCGTGATATGCTACAAACCTTAAGTTCATTGAGGGAAATTGATCCTCATTTCTTAAAAACGGAGAGAATATGTGCAATGACCAGTCTTCGTCTCTGCCGCATTACAAAAAGATTTATGGTAACAATGGAGACGTGGATCCGGAATATTGGATTATTTATGACACGGTATGGATCAATTCTTGCAGATATCCGAGAAAAAACCCCTCTCATTCACCATATAACGAACTATGTCACGGTGAATGACTGTGCAAATATCACCCTTTGCATTGGCGCTTCACCGGTTATGGCTCATGCAGAAGGGGAGGTCGAAGAGATGGTTGCCATTGCATCAGCCCTCGTCCTCAACATCGGGACTCTTGATTCACAGCAGATTCATCGGATGTTCATCGCCGCAAAAGCCGCAGAAAAACGCGGAATTCCGATCATACTCGATCCGGTGGGAGCAGGGGCTACAACATTTCGGACAAAGACGGCACAGAGGATGATTCAGGAGTTGTCCATCTCGATCCTCAAAGGGAATGCCGGAGAGATTGGGACTCTTGCCGGGAAAGAGGCCCATGTAAGAGGAGTAGATTCAGGGGGAGTTGCAGGGGATCCAATTGATATTACCTCTGGACTTGCTGCCCGTCTTGGGTGCACCGTTGTCATGAGCGGTGCAACTGATATCATCAGTGATGGATCCCGGATCTTTCTCTGTGAGAATGGTCATCCATACCTGGGACAGATATCCGGGACAGGTTGCATGGCTGCATCGGTTATTGGTTCTTGTGCAGCGGTCACCTCTGATTTTCTTTGTGCATCCGTTGTAGGTGCTGCAGCATTTGGTATAGCTGGAGAGCGGGCAGCGATCGATGCTCCCGGGCCAGGTTCATGTAAGTATCGGCTCTTTGACTGCATGGCAGCACTCACCCCTGACGATATTGATCAGGATGCCCGTGTTCGGCAGATGGAATTCGTATAGTGTGGTGCACAACGTCTTGGAAAATAAAGGATTTGTGATGAGATTCTCTCTCCGGAGATATCCATACTGTATGCCAGAGCATCTGGAACTGTGGCGGACTCATTCAAATGAGTTCATATGAAAATTATCGAATATGATCTCGGATTTATTGCAAAATCGTCTGATGTAATCGATGATTTTATTTTGCATGATCGATTATATGTAACAAATGGATCGAAAAATCCAGGCGGTTCTTGATAGACAAAATCCATGGTGGTTTGGACGTCCCTATAACACGGGGCAGAACCGGCTTGGTTCATTCCTTCATGTATTTGGAACACCAGTCCGATGATGTAACACGTGGAAATCCGTTTAAAAACGGTGGAAGGTACCTGCATACACCGAATGAATGATATTTACAGGTTGAGCAGGATGCGGAATCACGGATATTATCAAGAATTCCGGTCATGTCCAGAATATTACCACTTTTTTTACATGTATTTGAACGGATGGTAAAATCGGAATTATATGATGATGATTCAGATTCGGTAATTGAGTTAAACTTTGTATTCTGAATATAAATCTTTTTATCATGTCTGTTATGATGAATTGTATGAGTATACACGTATTTTGAGATTTGATCCGGTTCGATCCGGGTCCATAACTTCAGATTTTCCGGACCACGATCACTGATAAACACAGTCTGTAATGTATTAAATGATTTGTAATATTTTACCAGTTTTCCCGGATATTTATGATAGATCCGGTAATCAACAACAACAGGCATAACATTTAATTTTAGTTTTCATATATTTTAAATGTTATGGACTGAAATTAAACTGGATTGGATTGAGTTAACTCGGAGATTTAAAAAAAACAGATTTGGAGGTTAATCCGGTTGTTAATACGTCAACAATTGTTTCAGGATTTCAGAGACGATTGCAGGTATTGATTTGTTATCGGTATTGATATCTATTAATTTAATTGGTGGCATGATATACCGGTCTTTAATGTACTCGTAATTACACTTGATTGCATACATGGTTTTTTCTGACGGTGGGATCTCCCCACGTTTTTTGATCCGTTCGATTGACGTGCCGATATCTGCATCAAGGTACACCACGTGGGTTGGAAGTATAAGATTCCGGGGCTGCATCAGAAAGATATTATGGATCTGGATTCCTTCTGCCGCCTGATATGCCATGTTACAGTAAAATCCGCGGTCACTGATCACATGATACTGTTGCAGCCATTCTGATACCAGATCCATATGATACATCCGGTCATACAAAAACGTGATTAATTTATCATGTGGATCTAACCGTGGATCTACACGGTACTTATATGGTTCCTTTGTTAACTTGGACATTGGAATCTGTTTTAATAATTCCTTACACACTGTGGATTTTCCCGTCCCGTCTATCCCGATTACCATTATATACATAACTTATTATTCAGTTTGTCAGTATTTAATGATGTTTAGTGAGGGTGTTGCACAACTCAGAACCCTCCACAATATTTTATACCAAGGTCAATCAAAAGTACTTTACCTTAGTACGTCCAACATATACTCGATGTAT
>NZ_DAONKG010000076.1:0-10284 GCF_035406105.1 Methanospirillum sp. | reverse complement strand
CGCAATCCTCCGGGCAGGATCTTTTCCCGGGCAGTTTTGATGAGCAGGGATATCTGCGGTCGTCTCCAGCATCAGTCCCATACTTGCATTCACATCAGCGAGATAACGCATCTCGTCAGCAGTCATAATTCCGGCATTGGTGTGCGGAAGGAGACCAAGAGAGAGTGCCTCATCAGCCATTGCATGACAGTATTGAAGAATTGAGGAGTACCCGTACTGCTCAAGAAAGGGCATAAATCCTTCCACTTCTTCAGGATGCTCTCCAAAGGTAAATAGTGCCTCAGTGCATCCGGCCTCTGCTCCGCGCCGAAGTATCTGCAGAACCTCTTGTGGTGAAAGAACACAGCCCTCTCCTGGCGGGCGACGGAAAATACAATACCCGCAGGCGTTTCTGCAGACAAACGTAAGAGGCAGAAAAACATTCCGCGAATACGTAATGACCGGTGACATGTACCAGTATTGTGTGTATATGATCCTTATGGGCGTTTTGAACATAGAGGAAAAGACGATCCCTTTTTCCATTCCGGATGGTAACGTTTGTTTCAAAGATGCGAATACCAGTAGTCATCCCCTATAAACCCACAGATCCAAAAACCCGACTATCCTGTATTCTGACTGATGAAGAGCGGCAGAGTTTTGCATATACGATGCTCCGCGACGTGGTGGACGCGGTAAAAGCCACCGGGTGCTCCCCCCTTATTCTGTCAACCGCTCCCGTTCAGCTTGATGACGTTCCGGTCCGCATTTTAAAAGAAGAACTCAATGAGACAATAAACGGATTTTGTGACGGGAATGAGGAGCCTCTGGCAATCGTCATGGCAGATCTGGCTCTTGCTGACCGCTCATCTATCCTTGCCCTTCTCACATCAGGAGGAGATCTTGCCATCGCCCCCGGGAGGGGGGGAGGAACCAATGCAATCTATATCAGATCTGCACAGATGTTCCGTGCGCAGTATTATGGAATGAGTTATGAGAAGCATGTCAGATATGGTACTGATGCAGGTCTGATGGTAAAGATCATCGATTCATTCAGGCTCTATTGTGACATTGATGAACAGGACGATCTGATTGAGGTGTTTATCCATAATCATGGGCATTCACGGAAATGGCTCATAGATCACGGATTTGAAATCGCCATGAAAAAGAGCCGGATTGGGGTGAAAAGGCAGGGAATTCAATAAATTATGAAGCAGGGTCAGGAAGCATCATTCCGGTCTTTGGATCATATGTCATCGGGATTGTCATTCCCAGGCATTCGATAATCATCGCTTCAACCAGGATATATGCCTCTGCTTCTCCCCTGAGACAACCGGTAAGAACCTGATCACTCCGTCCTGCTGAGGTGTGAAGGTGTATTGCAGGACCATCATCTCCTGATCTTATCATGCCCGTTCCTATCAGTTCATGTGCAAGAACAACGGGTTCGGTGTGGGGTACTGGAGGTAATTGATCAACAACCGGGCCGGTTACCAGTTCTGCATTTTTTATTGCTCCGATAAAGTGAATGAACCCGGCACTGATCCCCTTGTCCCTGACGAACGCCGTGATGGTCCTGATGGGATCTTCACCATGTTCTATGTGTAGATAAAATATCCTGCCACAGGTTCCAGAGCTATATTTCATCCAATACTATCTCCTTTAAGAACATGAGAGTTCATGGATTCCCTTGTTGGTATCATTTCACCTCCATCATGCCTTCATCATGATATTCACGTCTTGTATACGAGTATTTATCTGATATCCCACCCTGAAGAACGATATAGTACCATTCATAGATAGTATTCCAGAACCCGAACTCATGATACCGGCGAAAATCAAATCCTACTTTCATACCTGGAGCAAATCGTACCTTTCCCATCTTTCTCATCCGGACTGCAATCTCAAGGTCATCTCCGGCATCCACGATCCGGTACATTCCTGCCTTCATGAGGGCGTCTTTTCTGAAGGCTGAATTGCATCCAAGGGTGTAATAATATAATCCTGAATGGGCACCAAACCGTATCAGGCTGTTGAAGAGAAGTGCATACCGCTTATTTACAGAAGTGTGTTCTATCGGCGTTACCGGACCAAAGGAGAGTACGACGTTTGGATCCTGAAACGAGGAAACCGCCTGTTCTATCCAGTCAGGCGCAACCACGCTGTCTGCATCAGTAGTAGCGACAATATCAGAACGTGCCCGAAGAAACCCGTCGTTTCGTGCCCCAGCCACCCGTTCAGACTCCTGAACAAAAACCAGATCTGCATACTCTTCTGCTATCTCACAGGTCCTGTCATGCGAACCACCATCCACAACAATCAGCTCATACTGGTCGCGAGGGAGGGTCTGATGGATTAATGCCTTAAGACTCCGTCTTATCCGTTTCTCTTCATTATATGCGGGTATTACAACAGATATCATGATTGTACAGGGGTTCTTTTATGAAGGTAACACACCCATTATATACTGGTATTCTCTTCCATAGAAGGTTTATTCATGATATATCCGGAGTGCGTCCGGACGAAAGGAGACTGATGTGAAACTATCATCCCGCGGATTATTTGCTTTATCACTCATATTCAGCCTGACGGTTATCCTCTTTGTATTCGGAGCCACATTTACTCAAGAAACCATTGGATATATCCTCTCATTTAACCTTCTCTTTCTGTTTTGTGCCATTTGTTTTCGTGTGCTTGCTCTCGCTCTCTGGGCAGCCCGGATTGTCCTTCTGGCTCGATCCCTTGGATACCATGTTGGATTTCTACACTCCCTGAATATGGTTCTTGCAGGGCTTCTGGCCGGAACTATCACGCCTGGCCAGGCAGGAGGAGAACCGGTCAGGGTACATGAACTCTACCGTGGCGGGGTAAAAGTGGGAGATGCAACTGCAGTGGTAATCATGGAACGGGTTCTGGATGGGATCATTCTGACTGGAATGGGGATCATTATCATGCTGATGACACGGGAGATCTGGAGCACCTTCAGTACCGCTCTTATCTTTCTCATCATTGCAGCCTGGGTTTTCCTGCTGAGTTTTCTTTTCATTCCCTTTCTGGCAATGCGATACCCGGACCGTATGAAATCCCTCATACTTCGTCTGGTATCATGGATAAGTGAAAAATTATCCCATACACGGTTTTCTTCATCAAAGATTTGTGCATGTGCTGATGCAGAGATAGATACCTTATTTCATGGTTTCAACCGGTTTGCTGGCCCTGCACGATGGGGTCTTTTTGCGGGGGGATGTGCTACTGCATTCTTCTGGGTGACCGAATTTCTGGTTGCATCAGTCATCCTGATGGGCCTGGGTCTTGATCCCAACATTATCCTTTCATTCTTTTTTCAGATCCTTATTGCGATTATTATGATGATTCCGACTACCCCCGGGTCGTCAGGGATTACCGAGCTCTCCACTTCATCTCTGTATGCTCTTATCGTCCCGGCAGGTATGCTTGGAATATTTGTCCTACTCTGGCGATTTGTGACATTTTATCTGAATATCATTCTTGGATTTGTTGCAGGTATGTGTATCATTCACCGGGAGATTACCTGCAAAGCGGAATCGGAATATGAATTATGCAACAAAAAAACAGTGGATAGCGAGAAAAGAGGTGACGAAAAGGTTTAAATCCGGTGTACTGCTGCGGTTTTCTGCCCGATACATCCGGGAGAAGGATACGCAACCTTCTCCCACCGGTCAAGTACTTCTGAACCCTCAATAAATGCGAGATCATGACGTTTTGCATATCGGATCGCATCTTCCTTTGAGAGAGCATATCCGGAATCGTCATCAAGCATCTCACATATGGTAATGCTTGGAACAATACCAGACATCTCAGCCATAGCAACCGAGAGTTCTGTCTGACCATGACGCTGGGATAAGAGGTGCTCTGCGGCGATGAGGATTGGCATATGACCAGGAGTCCGAAATTGTTCCTTAAATGATACTGGCTCTCCATTCAGAACTGCCTGTACTACTTCGGAAATGGCATGTACGGTTTTCGCCCGATCACGATCCGTAATGCCGGTAAACGTATCCCGATGATTGACCCAGAGTGAAAATGATGAATTGTTTAAGGGATCATATGGAATATCACCCAGTCGTTCAACCATGGCACAATTCCGGAGCACTTCACGGGCAAAGGGAAGTCCCAGTTTCTTTGCTGCCATGAACGGGATGGCAGTACAAATAAGACCACCTGCATCGTTTCGCATCCGGCAGATGTCACGGTGGGTGATCATATCTGAACGCATGGCAAAATCAGTCTCACGTTCACGATCATCAAAATCATACAGCAGGACTATCTCACCCTGCCTGAGTGCAGTAAATGCATCTTTTGTCATAATGTCACCTCTATTGCTACTTCATCGCCATCCTGAAGAGAGAATCTTTTTCGGAGCCCTTCAGGAGCGACAATCTCGATAAGTTCTTCCGGATAGTGGGTTCTGCCAGGTATGATGATACCACAGGGAACATCCCTGATAAAGCAGGGAAGACAGCGGACATCGCCAAAAGTCCTACCTTCAGACTCAAATCCTTGCACAATCTTCCAGTCGGCACTTGAAAGACGTTTTCTCTGGAGAGCCGCGCTTGGCAGAAGCCGTATGTTAAGTGTACCGGGAAATGGGGCAAACCCAAGTATTTCCTGAAACTGTTTGGTATAGGGACGAAGGCTCATATAGTATGCACCCTCCCCAAGCCCGGACTGGACGGTTCCATTCAGCAGCAGAGTTTTCTCCTTCCGGCCAAATAACCGGTAATAATCACAGTATTCCTTTCGAAGGGCATCTTCTCCTTCAGGGGAAATGGTCACCTGCTGCCCCTCTGTCCCAAGAACCCGGCTTATAAGATGCTGCTGCTCTAATGAACGCAGTCTTCGGGATGCGGTCTGAGGGCTGAATCCAAGTTCAGAGCCAAGACTTATCGTTTTGAGGAAAACCGGAGTATTCAGACCGCCCATGAGAGCGATCCGTTTGAGACATTCCAGATCCTCAGGGGTAACCATGATATCATATGTGAGAGCGATCCTATTAATGAGTTTCCATATATGGGGAGAATAGCATAAGTGAGATGAAATAGTAGAATCACCGGGTTCATGTCATACTCTATGGAAATCCAAATTATGTATTCTCATAATAACCAGTACTATGAAAGCTTTTTCAATCTGACAGGTATATGGTGAAATATCGTTATTCGTTTTGTATTGGGATTCAAAAGAATGATAAGCAGTTACATATAACATAATAATCTTTTCCATACCTATGCCTGAATATGATTCAAAACCAGGGATCTGCAGCAGATGTGGCTGTTGCTGTAGTTACATGGCTGACGTTTTTGGCATCATTGAGCAAACCGGACCTTTTACATATCGTATTCAGTATCTGATCACCGGAGTTCAGCAGGTTGTGACCATTGACCAGGACAAAAGGGAAATTTTTTCCACAACATCCATTCTTGATAAACGACCACTTGCCTGTCCATTCCTCCGGTTTGATGATGAAAACCTTGCCATGTGCACGGTCCATCAGACACGACCTGAACTGTGTCGAATGTATCTTTGTGATCGATGTAAAAAGGGATGATCTATTAATCAGAAGATCTTCTTCGGATAAGCCATTCCTCTACTGCCCCAATTAATGCCAGTATTGCAGGCATAATTATGATTGCACCAATTAAGGAAAAAAAGACAGCGATTACTGTCATAATCCCAAAATTCGAAATAATTGGAAATGAAGAAAGCAGCAGTGCCGAGAACCCGAAAGCGGTTACAAGCCCGGAAACCGTCACGGATGCACCAATCTTTTGCACACTATTCCGGATAGCAGAGTAGGAATCAGGACTGGTCTTTTTTTCCTCAAGATACCGTTCCATCATGAGAATCGTATACTCAGATGAGACGCCGATAGTTATCGCCCCCAGAGATGCCGTAATAAAGGTATAATCGATAGAAAATACCCACATGACTACCGCATTCCACCCGACCACACAGATGATCGGAAAGAGTGGAGCAACCGCTATAATATTCCGGTATGCAATAAGCAAGAACAGAAATATCATGATAAAGGCAAGATAAGTCATAATTGGCTTATACAGGACAATATCATCATGTGTTATTGCATTTAGCTCAAATTCCCCACTCGAATGAACAGAAAGCCCCGGTGGTGGATCCGGCCATCCGGTCTCAGACAATAAGACCTCTTTCATATTGCTCATTTCCCCTGCTGAAAGAGATATCGTTTTTATCTCCATAAGACCGGTAATATCATCTGCAACATATTTCCTTTTTTCATCGGCCGGGATCCGGGAAAGAATTGTATTCAGTGCTGTCTGTGAACGGGGAAGAGTACCATCGTTATACTTTTTAACGAGTGATGCAATACTGGAGACGCTTATAATTTTATCTGCATATACCTCAGAGATGAATTTGCCATACCGATCCATCCATCGCAGTGTTTCAAGTGATGTGATATCAGGAGCAGTAATGATTAATTCAACCGGCATCTGAGAACCAAGGGTCATTTCAATTTTGTCCTTCACTACCTTTGCAGGCATATCAGGAGGAACCATTGAATCTTCAGTGGTATCAATTGCTATCCGGTCATCAACAACCAATCCGATTCCAGCCAGCATAAGGACCAGAATTAGAAGGATTACTGGTGACTTTGCAATTTTTCCAGCAATATATGATAAAAGATGATTGTACCTGTCAAAAAGACCGGGCCCCCGTGCGGGGTCAGAAATTTTTGGTTTATAGGGCAATAAGAGCGCTAAGGCTGGAAATCCAAACAGAGTTGCTCCATATGCACAAAAGATCCCGATTATTGCGGTCTGGGTAAAACCTACCAGAATCGGAAGCGGGGTTATATATAATACAATAAACCCCATTACAGTTGCAATCATTGCATTTAAGACTGCATACCCGGTATTACAGATGGTCGTCCTGATCGCTTCATGAAGAGGCGAATTGATTAGTTCGTCATTGAGACGGGACTGAAACTGAACCGCATAATCTATGCCAAGTCCTAATAATACAGGAAATGCGCCAATGGCACCAATATTAAGATTTACCCGGAATGCTCCCAGAACGCCGAATAAATAAATAAGTCCCAACATTACAAAAAGCAGGGGAAGGAGCCGGTACCTGACCGAACTGAACAGAACCAGAAGGCCAAGGAGCATTAATGTAAATGCTCCAAGAATCATGACTACAATCTGACCAGTCATGGCATCGAGCATCTGTTCATCAAATGCATCGGTTCCACTTATCTCAATAGTCGTTCCAGGGGGAAGAACAGAAGATGAAATGACCTGGCCAATGGGTTCAAGGAGTGATGCCGGATCCCCTCTTGCCAGCACTGCTCCAAAGGTATGAACAGAATCAGGAACCAATGTTTGCTGGTATGATGCAGGGATCCGATCAAATGCCGTTTGAATTTGAGACTTTGAAGGGGGAAGAGTTCCACCATTCGCCTGCTTTATGACACTGGCAATTGTTGTTACAGACATTACTCCAGGTATCCGGGATACTTCCTCTTCAAAAACAGAGAGATCATGAAGGACATCATAGGAAAGGGGATCGGGAGTCGATATATAAAGTACAATAGTCTTTTCATCAGCGAAATTTTTCACATATGACTGATACCATATCATTGAAGGGTCTTCGTGCGTTAAATATATCGAAACCCCTGATTCCATTGAGAGATTTCCCATCGACGCAAAGGAAGCGAGAGCAAGCAAAGCCATAATAAGGAGAATCAGGGCTGGTCTTGCTATGACCTGATCGGAAACCCGATGATAAAAATGAGAGATCAGGGACATATCCGGCCTCTTTTACTGATGTTTCTCATCAAACCAACCTGCCTTCCTTTTTCAGGATACCATATCCAAGGATGAGTATCACTCCCAGGAGGATAATAAGTGATATGGGAGAGAGAAGGTATGAAAGAATACCATGAGGTGCACCATCTATCTCTATTCTCATAGGATCTGACAGTGCAACCAGACCATTTTCACCACGGTATTTCACATCGGTTAAGACGCCATAGGTTTTGACCAGGGCAGACTGATCAAGAATAAACTCATACATAACTTCTGCAGAGTCTCCAGGGTTGAGGGTTCCAAATGCTGCACTGGTAACCGGAGAGGAAACCGGTGATATCGGCACAATCTTGGCAGTTGCATCATAAGCCGGTGCATCACCAGTATTTGTATATACTACTTTGACAGCAGCCCTCCCACCAGGTTCAATAACGGGCTTTTCATAGGAAACAGAAAATTTTGGTCCGGCCGATATGGGTATTCCAATCTGCAGGGGTTCTGAAGATGCAAAAATCCCATCCTCATCTTCATACGTAATGACGAGAGTAACAGGAATATGGGCAGACTCAATCGTATCAGAAACATATGTTCCCCAAAAAACACTTCTCTTCTCCCCTGGCTTTATGGTTCCAAGATAATAACTTCCAGGGTTTGGAATCAGGGGACTGTTTTTATCAGAAATAAGTTCTGCTATTGCATTTTTTCCTGCATAATTACCAATATTTGTAATAGTTGCAGATATTCTCCCATGGTGCCCTGGAGAAATGTTTGTTACGATGAGATCAGTAACCTCTGCTCTGACAACCGGTTTTATTCTGATCGGTACTTCAAGTGTAACATTTTTTGGCTGATAGTGAAAGACATTGGTGCCGGTCCCTTCCATTGCAACAGAATCCGCATACCAGGATGTTACCTGGAGAGGTAACCGGTATTTTCCTGATTTTGCATCCGCAGGAACAATTACCGGAAAGGAAACTGTAACCGGTACCGAGGGAGGGAGAATTGGAATGGTCAGCGGAGTTCCAATGACATCAATCGGGGAAGAACCGGCCTTGAGAGTGAGTTCAACTCCCATACCGACAACCGGGCTTGAAATGACCGGATCAGTCATATCAAGGATTTTTTCCGGTGTATGTGCAGTATTGAGAATCGAAAGTGTCAGAAGGCTGATATTACCCGGATAAAGAGTTGCATTGCCTACGACAGTGGCCGAATACTCAGGTTCCCCATACGGAAACGGGACTGCACTTGCCGGGAACAAAACACCAGTCCCGAATACCCATATGAGCAGTCCAAGGATGAATAATCTCTTATTCCGAAGAGAAATAAGAGGATAGTATCGTAATGCACATTTATTACTCATACTGCACCGTCATGACTGCTGCTTTCGACGGTAATACATAAATCCTCCACCACAGATCAGGACGAGAATAATAATCATGATTCCTATTGGGTCAATACCAGAATCGGTCACATTAACCGGAACTTTTAACGGATCTGATACATATTCAGTATTTTTTTCATCCATGTACCTGATTACCGAATCAAGTGCATATTGTTTTGCGGTTGAACCCTCATTCACCTTCAGTTTAAATTTCGCAATTCCCGTCTCTCCAGGAGCAAGATTACCAAGATATGATTGATCATCTTCACTCGTAAACGGATCTACAATATTGATCCCGGCCTGGGCATTATAGACAGTCCTCACTCCGGTATTTTTATACTCTACTGTGATCTCTCCTTTCCCTCCTGAAGCAATCGAATTCGGGTTACTTACAATGGTAAAACTGATCTTGGGTTTAAATCCGACACTTACATCCTTTTTGGCCGAAGCTGCCAAAATACCTTGATAATCAGTATATTCTGCCCACAACTTCAAGGGATATTGAATGTCCGGATTTGCATCTGATGATACTGACACTTTATAAGAAATGGTGGTGGATGACCCTTTTGGAAAATCTCCAATATACACACTGTTATGATATGGAATAACCGGACTGTTTCCGACCGGTTCGATTAGAATAATCGTATCCTTTCCATCATCAGAGCCGGTATTTGTGATTGTAATGGTAATATTTCCTTCTCCACCAACAGTAAGATCACCGGTTTTCACCTCTGATATTTCCAACCGAACAGCCGGACGGATTCTCACTGGCAGATATACTCTTTTTTCTTCATCTTTAAATGAATAAGAAATTTCATCCTTACCAGTCTGTGTCGCCATGTCCATATACCGGTACCTGAGGAGAACGGGGATTTGATATGTTCCGGCACGGGCAGAATCCGGAACGGTAATCGAAAATGTCGCCTTACCAACTGAACCGGATGGCAGGTCACCGATGATTTGTGGATCTGATGAAACAACAATGGGCGATTCCCCAGGCTCAAGGAATGCAGAAAGTGAAAGAGCTGTTGTTGGAATATAGTCCGGAGTGATGGAGCCTTCATCAATAAATTTCATGGAAACGCGGCCGGAGTTTGTAATAAG
>NZ_DAONKG010000075.1:2890-10286 GCF_035406105.1 Methanospirillum sp. | reverse complement strand
GAACCTTGACTCTATTGATCCTGAAAAAATAGGAGAAGAATCTGCCTTCTTTGCCGCAAAAGGCCAGGGAGGAGAGGAGATCGAAACCGGCCGGTATGATGTTGTTCTCTCACCACTGGCAGTCTCACAACTTCTTGATGCAGCAGTTATTCCAGCCTTGTCAGGAAGAAATGTTCATACCGGTCGTTCTGTTTTTGCAGGCAGAATCGGAGAGACGGTTGCAGGAGAGAACATATCACTGATTGATGACCCGATGGATAGTCGGGGTGTTGCAAACTGTGCATGGGATGGTGAAGGTATGCCGGTAAGAACGATCCCGTTCATTGAGCATGGAGTTCTTCAGTCATTTGCATACGATCTGAGAACTGCATACCGGTATGATCAGAAACCGACCGCCAGTGCTGTCAGGACCGGTCAGTCTGGCGCTCCTGCGATCGGAAATCATAACCTTATCCTGAAAGGCCCGGAGTCTGATATATTAGATGAAAAAGCCGTCTTTGTGCATGACCTCATCGGTGCACATACCGCAAATCCGATGTCAGGTGATTTCTCTGTAGAGCTGTCATCTCCATTTTTCGCCTCTGAGGGAGCATTACAGGAACCAATCAGAACCGGTATGATATCAGGGAACATCTTTGACATACTTCATAAAATTCAGGGAGTCAGCAAAGAGACGCGGACACTGGGTTCAACCATCGTTCCATCAGTCAGATTATCAGACATCACGATCATCGGGAGAGGATAAATGGCCTCTCATGCACTCAAGGCTGATCCGAACAGACTCATTCAGATTATTGCTTCATTATCCAGCACCAGGGAAATAGTATCACCACAGGTTACCGAAGCTGACGCGGTAGAGATCAGACTTGATCTCATAACAGAATCTGTCAGTGACGCTCTCCAGGTACTCCGGCAGACCTTTCAGGGCCAGATTATTCTGACCGTCAGAAGTAGTGATGAAGGTGGGGCGTATGCAGGTGGTTCATCCGGATTATGGAGCAGGATAGAACCATATATTGAATTTGGAGATATAATTGACCTTGAAGTCCGGTTTAAGGAACACGCTCCGATGGTAAGGCGATATAATAAACAAATAATTGCTTCCTGTCATCAGAACCGGATGCCTTCCGATGATGAGATGAAAGACCTTATTGAAGAACTTCATTCATTTGGTGATATGGTAAAGATTGCCGTTCAACCAGGATCAAAGGAAGATCTGCTCAGACTCTTGAAAATAACAGCAGAGTGTCCATACCCGGTTATTATGAGTGTCACAGGGACGGTCTTTCGATATGCACGACCACTCCTCTGTCTGTTTGGATCACGATATACATATTGTTATATTCATAGTGAAACATCACCCGGGCAATACAGCCTTCGAGAGATGCAGCTGCTTGCACATCTGCTGAGTCCAGGATTTGTCGATCCCTGGTTTGAAGGACGGCCAGTCCGATCAGGAGATGCATCCGGTTATTATGAACGGGCAGAGCATTATCGAAAACTTCTTGAACTGTAAATTTCCTGCACAGGTATGCGAACCACACACCGGATCCTGCTTCGAATCTGGTATGATCCGGAATGCGATTTCTCAAAAGTCACCATCGGGTATCTGAACCGGGGGGCAGGTGGCGATTGCTCGATTATTCATGGAACTGAAGTTATACGACTTGAAAACCGATATATTGTTCAAAGCAGGAACGTCGGATGTGAGGAGGAAGGATACATTCCATATCACCGGATACGATGGATTATGTATGATAAAGAGATTATCTGGTCCCTTGTATAAGCTACCGTCGGAATCAGATATGAATCATATTCCTCTCACAAAACACAATCATGAGCAGTAATTGCTTCCTCAAACCTGATAAGACCATACACAAATATAGTATATACAGGATTCGACAGGGATCTGAAATGCACATACGTTCTTTCCTGATTATTCTGGTGTGGATAGGATTATTCCTTATACCTCACGGGTATGCATACCAGGATGAAACCCGGGAAAATACACAACCATCCGACCTTATTCAATTAAAAGAACTTCAGGATGAGGTAATCATCGGAGATAAAATCACCCTCACCGGCCAGATCGATCGTTCATTATTTGGGACTCAACCTTCTGATGTGATAATTCTCATTTATGCACCCACCGGTTCACATGCTGATACCTTTATGCTTGCAAAGCCTGCACCGAACGGATCATTCAGATACAATCAGATCGCGGATGTTGGAGGGGACTGGGGATTTGAGGCATTATATACTGGAATATATAGTGAAAAGGTGTCGGTTCTGGCAGTACCTGGAAATGAACCGAAAAAGACAGCATTAACGTTAAGTGGATGGCCCACTTTCCCAAAAATCGGTGACTATGTTTCATTTAAAGGACGATTAACAGATAGTGAGGGAAAAGGAATCCCGCAGAAAGAAATAATATACCGTCTCGCTTCAAGTCCGGTCGGGTGCCTCGGTGGGTGTGCCTTTGGCGGAATAACCGAATGGAGAGAAGCAGGATCTGTATCTACTGACACGAATGGTGAGTACTCTTTCAGTCTCCCGGTAGTTGAGAGTGGATCCGTGCAGATAGAAGCTGTTTTTTCAGGCGATGACGGGTACAGTGCCGCATCATCCAATACACTTAAAATTACAGTCTACGAATAAAAATTTTATTTTATATATCGGTCAGGATCTGTATCAAACGCATCTTTACATCCCTTATTGCAAAAATAATAAGTCTTTCCCTGATATTCAGAAATAAACTCTGCAGTCTCTGACTGAACTGACATTCCGCAGACTGGATCAATTTCAGGCATATCTATGTGCATACCAGGTTTTTTCTCATGGTCAAGTGCCGGGGGAGTATATCGTTTCAGCAAAAGTGAGAGAGTTATTACCGTTACTGATGATAATGCCATGGCAAGGGCTCCGTATTCAGGCCGGAACTGGATAGCTGGATACAATATTCCGGCTGCGAGAGGTATGAGAATACTATTATACGCAAAAGCCCAGAACAGATTTAATCTGATTCTACCCATTACTTTTCGTGCCAGCTGAAGAGATGCGGGAATATGGATTAATGAGTCCCTTACCAGAACAATATCTGCACTTTCTATTGCAACATCTGTTCCTGAACCTATCGCAATGCCGGTATCAGCCCGTGCAAGAGCGGGTGCATCATTTAACCCATCCCCAATAAAAGCCACAACATTCCCATCTTTTTGAACTTTAGCAACCTCTTCTTCCTTACCTTCCGGAAGAATCCGTGCATGGATATCATGAATTCCCACCATCGAGGCTACTGCCCGTGCTGTAATATGATTGTCACCGGTCACCATGCCGGATCGAATCCCCATCTCCTTCAGGAGCCTGACACAAAGCGAGGCATCAGACTTTATCTGATCTGCAAGAGAGATAATGCCAAGAATCCGTTCATCGCGAGAGACGAGGATTGTTGTTTTCCCTTCTTTTTCACGTTTTGAAAGAAGCTCTGCTTCTTCTGGTTTTATCGGGAGGTTCTGTGACAGAATGAACTCAGGAGCTCCTAGCCTGACTATTCCGCCTGATATCATACCAGTAAGACCGCTTCCGGTTATTGTCTGAAATGAAGATACCTCCGCAGGCTCAATACCTTCCTGTTGTGCTTTTTCAAGAATTGCGGAACTGAGAGGATGGTCTGAGAGAAATTCAAGAGATGCCGCCATCGATAAGAGAAGATTCGGATTTCCGGTAAAGGAATCAACATCCGTAACCACCGGCTTTCCCCTTGTGATGGTTCCGGTTTTGTCAAAAAGGGCGACATTTATTGTATCAGCGATCTCAAGAACTGATCCGTTCCTGATAAGAATTCCAAGCTCTGCCCCACGTCCGATACCGACGGTTACTGCAGTCGGAGTTGCAAGACCGAGAGCACAGGGACAGGCAACAACCAGGACTGCGATGAGGGTTTGTAAAGAAAAACGCAGGTCCATTCCCCGGATTCCATACCAGTATAGAAAGGAGACTATTGCAATCGTGAGGACGAAGGGGATGAACCAGGCAACCGCGGAGTCTGCAATTCTTTGAACCGGGGGACGTGATCCCTGGGCTTCCTCTACCAATCTGATGATTCGGGCAAGCATAGTATCAGATCCCACCCGTGTTGCCTCATAGGTACATGTCCCGGTTATAACCAGAGTGCCGCCAATAACTTCATGGCCCGGTTCCCGGAAAACAGCCAGTGGTTCTCCGGTAACCATGGATTCATCCACATAACTGGAGCCGGATACAATCACACCATCCACCGGTATCCTTTCGCCAGGTCGCATCCGGATGATATCTCCGATAATTACATCCTGTACTGGAATTTGTTTCTCGGTTCCATTCCGGATGACCGATGCTGTGTCTGGTTGAAGGCCAATAAGTGATGCAATGGCAGATGATGTCCGCCCTTTCGCACGGGCCTCCAGATATCTCCCAAGAGATAAAAATGCCGTAAGCATCAGGGCAGTCTCATAAAATAATGTACTCATATCAAGTATAATTGAAAAAGTTCCAAGCACACTTGCAAGGTATGCAACACTTATTCCCATTGCATACATGACATCCATATTCAACGTTTTTAAGCGAAGCGCACTAATAGCAGCCTGAAAGATTGGTTTTCCAAGCCAGAACAGAACCGGTGTGGTGACGATACACTGTAAGAATGAGACCAGATGCATATCATGGGCAGGGATATACATCATACCCATAATGATGAAAGAGAACGCAAATCCAATAATAATTTTAAATAATTGACTTTTTAATTCTCTTTCCTGAATTATTTCACCCTCATTCATCTCATCGCGATCTGTTCCAAGATACTGGTATCCTGCACTTTGAATCGCATCCCTTATTTTTCTGACATCAATACGTGAGGGATTATAAGAGATGTATGCCCGTTCTGTTGCAAGATTAACCGTGACGGATACCACTCCGTCAAGAGCCGTAAGAGCCCGGGTTACGGTCTGAACGCATGATGCGCAGGTCATACCTCCAACCCTTACCACAACTTTCTCTAATGCAACTTTAAATCCGCTCTTCTCAACTGCTTTTGTCAGATCTGAAAGGGATGCGTAAGATGGATCATACGAAACACGGGCTTTCCCGGTTGCCAGATTAACTGAAGATGCGAGCACTCCCGGGGTTGACGATAGACTTTTTTCTACTGTGAGTGCACAGGTAGCACAATGCATTCCCGTAATCTGTAATTCAATCTCTTTTTTTTTCTCTTCTCCCATAGGTACCCTCAGTCCGATTCAATTTTTTTTCAGATCAGAAAATCATATCCAAAAACTCATTTTGGGAAATAACATCAGATGATATTATATGATACTTTGTGCAGCACAGATATCACCCTGTTGGAGCAACCCGGATGCAGGTCTGCAAAAAATAAAACGATATGCTGCTGAAGCGGTAGAGGGGGATGCTGAACTGATTGTATTTCCAGAACAGATCCTGACCGGATGGGATCCTGCAGATACCACGTATGCAACTTTTGAATCAGGATCTCTCGTTGAACATATGAGGGATATTGCGCGAGAGGTAAGTATCGGTATCATTGGATCATTCCGGGAAAAAACAGATACAAAGCCCAGAAATACCTGTATTGCTATTGGGCCAGATGGAAAGACTCTGGCTAAATATTCGAAAATACATTTATTCTCTCCCGGTGGTGAGGATCTCCATTATTCACCAGGTACACGTCTTGGAATTTTTTCATATAATTCCTGCACCGTCGGGCTTGCTCTCTGCTATGATCTCAGGTTTGCATCCTTGTTTCAGGCATACCGAAGCAGGGGGGCACACCTTATAATCGTTCCTTCAGCGTGGCCATCAGGCCGCATGAAACATTTTCATCTTTTTACCACATGCAGAGCTGCTGAATTCCAGTCTTTCGTAGCTTCTGTCAATACGATTGGCACAACACCTGTTGATACCTACACAGGGGGGAGCTGCATTGCCGGGCCGGATGGAACCGTCAGGGCGAGGGGGAGTGATCTTGAGGAACTTATCTTTTCAAATATTGATGTACAGGAAGTAGAAGAGATAAGAAAAACCTTTCCTGTTCAGAACGACTATGTGAAAACCGACTATAGTAACCTATAAGGTATAAAAATAGGTTATAGGACTAAAATTAAATCACTGACTGATTCATCATACTCATCATCACCCGGGAACCTGACCTGAATAAAGGTCGTCGTTGATCCTCCACTGGCAGCAAATTTAAAAAATCCTTTGTCATCGGTTGGTGATATTCCAAGAATTGCAAAATCACTTCTCGTTCCGGCCCGGTCTGAAGCTTCACAAATAACCTTTTTCCCGGCAAGAGGAGCACCATTCTCTCCCATGAGCTGACCGCTGATTATCACTGCCTGTCCTGGGAATGGATTGGCCGGTGAAGCTTTTGCGGTGATCTTCGTCTTTGATTTGGCAACCTGTGAGATGATACCGGTCTGCTGTTTCGGTTCTTTAGATACATGACCAGGGACGATCTCACTGACTGATCCTTCAAACTGGGAATTTCCATTATATCTGACACGCAGATATTCTGATGGTGAGGCGGCAGGACGGAAGAAAGAATAATTACCTTTTATATCGGTCGTTGTAACTGCCAGATAGCTATATTCATCTTCGGGATCATCAGACATCAGTTGTTCCAAAGATACCTTTTTGTTTCCCAAAGGAGTGCCCTCTGCATCAGACAGAACACCTTTCACGGTAAAGGGGAGATCCGTACCCGGGTTGGCAGGATCGGTACTGATAGTAATCTGTGTCTGTACTTTCTCTGCTGATACACATGTTCCAAAGCCACACCATATAAGAACGAAGGTGATGAGAATCACCAGGAAAAAACGAAGTGCATACGTTGAATGCACTGGTGAAAATGTCATACCATATTACTACACCCGCCTATGTTAACAGTATTCTCTATATCCATTATATAAGTTTTATCACGTCATGTTTTGGTTCCATCGCTTCACCTGACCGAAGCATTGCAGTCAGCTGACGTTCTACCTCATCACGGTCAAAACCCTGGTCTTTGACGATCTCAATCACATCAGGTTTATGTGCACGTCCATTCTCGTCAGCAATATCCCTGATTACCTGTTTAATCGTCCGGATGAGGTCCCGCTTACTCTTGGAGACACCGGTTGCAAGCATGTCAATATCAAATGTCCCGCTTGCGGGATCATAGGCAACCTGTCTCAGGCAGGTATCAATGATGGAAATAACACGGTCTGCATCACTCTTTTCTATCACCTGAGAGAGTCTGATTCGTGCTGATGCCTCAGCCAGCCTCACTATTGCTTCAAGTTGTCGTGCGGTGACCGGTACCGGTTTATTTGCATCAGCCAGATCACGCAGTTTCATGTAATATGCT
>NZ_DAONKG010000075.1:0-2880 GCF_035406105.1 Methanospirillum sp. | reverse complement strand
TATCAGTGTTTCACGGGCTTCATCAGAAAGCCTTGGAAAACAACTCCTTTTTGCATAAGCGACATATTTGCGAAACATCGCCGGATCTATCTCCGGTGTCACCGGCTTTAACTGCTCGGTGATGTACTCTTCGTCCACACCAGGTATAGGTTCACGGTTGTGCTGCGCAATCAGTTCCCCAACACTATGAGCTTTAATAATATGTTCTGCGATTGCAAGGTCCCGCTCATGCTCCGGCTTATCGGTAAGGACAAAGAGCAGATCAAATCGTGAAAGGAGAGAGGGGGGCATATTAATCTGATCCCCGATGGGAACAAAATCATCAAATCTCCCATATTTCGGATTTGCTGCACCCAAAAGTGCACACCGGGACTTTAACGTAGCGGTAATTCCGGCTTTTGCGACCGAGATGGACTGCTGTTCCATCGCTTCATGAAGAGCACTCCGGTCATGCTTATCCATCTTATCCATCTCATCAACACAGGCAACACCCATATCAGCAAGGACAAGGGCTCCTGCTTCAAGTGTCCACCGGCCATCACCAAACTCATCTTTTACCGCTGTTGCAGTAAGACCGGCTGAGGTAGTCGATTGTCCTGAGGTATAGATAGCCCGTGGAGAGAGACGGACAACATATCTGAGCATCTGTGATTTTGCAATACCAGGATCTCCTATCAGCAGGACATGAATATCACCCCGAAGCCTGCTTCCGTCAGGCATCTCCTTCGCAATTCCTCCAAAGAGCTGGAGAGCGATTGCATCCTTGACATCATCAACTCCATAGATAGTCGGAGCTATAGAATGTGCAATCTTCCGATAGATGTTGGGGTCCTTTGAGAGGGCAATAATCTCTTTTTCATCCTCCTCGCTGATATTGACCTCCTCAAACTCCTTTTCAGCAACCTCAATCGAGTTACATTCAACATAGATGTCAAAAATTGTTGATTTTGTGCCGTATGAGTTGCGTTGCATGGACCGGAGAATTCCATTGACCACAATACGATCACCTGGTGCAACCATGCCACAGATATCATCCGTCACATCCAGATCGATGGTCTGAGGCTGCTCACCCCCACGAAGCCCCTCAGGAGATTCCTGAATTCTGAGTTTTTGAGAGTCGACAAAACGGGAAAAACGGGGTATCAATTCAAGTTTTTTCTGGGTACATCCATCAGCCTGACATCCGTCCGGCTCAACAAAGGGACCATATGACTGAGCTTTTACCGTCCGGTGCCCGGCAGGACAACGAAATACAGCAAGAGTAATTCGTGGCCTGACTTCAGTTGTTTTTCGAAGAATGCCCTCAATACTGATAAATTTCCCAATATGATCCGAACGAATCTCTCTGATTGCTATCTTCCTTGGCAGATTGATAAACCTGACATTAATATCTGGCTGTTCATCTTTTTTTCTTGTTTTTACCAGACGGTGTGTTCGTATCGCATCCTTAATATCCCCTATCACCTTCCCCGGGTTTTCCAGCAGTTCATCCGCAAGTTCTGTCCCGGTCTTCCCAAAACTCTCTATATCACGATAATTTATGAAAAGAGATCGGGTATAGGGATATTCACGAGATAATTCATCCAGTTCTTTTTTATATCGTGTCTTAAGGAACCGGTGCCAGTCTGCATCACGATCCGTAATCTCAACCGAATCAGCATCTTTCGCAGGTACCATACGTATCAGACGTTTTGGACATTATGTTCATAAAAGGGGGATATATGTTTGTCTTACTGATTAAGAGATTTTTCGAAAATGAACATTCGGAACGCTCAGAACAAAACAGGCCCCTTCCCCTTTTTTTCCATTCTCGATGATTGAAATATTCGTAATCGAGAGGATCTCTCTGACCAGAAAGAGTCCAAGACCAGTATTTTTCCCATATCCACGGGCAAATATCTGTTCTTTATCCTCATCAGCCACACCTGCCCCGTTATCTGCAATACTGACATTCAGGATATTGTCCTGTTCTCTGGCATTGATACGGACGTGCGTTACATGCTCGCCATGTCTGATCGCATTATCAAAGAGATTATAAAATACCTTTTCAATCAGGGGATCAACAAATATCTCATAATGGCCGACTTCAGGATCAACCTCAATGGTGATCTGGGGGAAAGACTGACTGAGTTTTTGTATAAGACTCTCAAGATGTATCCAGACTGCACCTTTCACCCCCAGTTCCTCATATAGTCTGGTAAACTCAATCTGGGCAGACAGACGGGAGAGGAGTTGGCCTTCACGTTCCAGATACTCCAAAAACACCGGATCAGTACTGTCCATTCTTGCCAGTTCATTATATGAAAGCAGGGCCATCATCGTATTTTTCATATCATGCCGGGTAATGGAAGATAAAAGACCGAGTTTTCTGTTTGCCTGGGATAAGGATAATTCGACACGTTTCCTCTCTGAAATCTCGTTTTTCAGATCATCATTTATCCGGAGTAATTCATTATTTGCATCGCTCAGTTGATCATTTACCGATGCGAGCCTATCTTTCGCCTCGTTCAGTTCATTATTTTTGGTGATGGCAATCTCATAGGTAGAGAGAAGAATATTCAGAATCTTCTGACGGTTTGATCTGATAACATGAGTTTGTCCTGAAAAAAACACTGAAACCCCAGATTCAACAGATTCATCTGAATAGAGTGATCGGTTTGCCAGTATGACTTCAATCCGGTCAAGAAGATATTGTGGTTCATATGGTTTTATGATAAAATTGTCTGCCCCGCATTCAAGTCCTGACAAAACATCCCGTGGATCAAAAAGCTGCGTTACAAGGATGACCGGGATGTTACGGGTTGCTGGATCGGCTTTTAAAAGTGTACATAATTCATATCCGTTCATCTCAGGCATGACCACGTCGGTCAGGATCAGGGT
>NZ_DAONKG010000074.1:0-10400 GCF_035406105.1 Methanospirillum sp. | reverse complement strand
ATTGATGCCCCGCTCTCAGATGAGGTCAGATCAGGCAAACTGGATCTCTTTGTCATCAATAACGACGGAGTGGCATCGGTATACAAGAAAGCAATAGCATTTACCGTTGAATCATAATCCTCATTTTTATCGTTATTGATATTCAGAAATGAGTGAACATACCGATCAGTTCATTCGTAAGGTAGGGGGGGATTCGGCTCCTGGCCGGGGAGGAGGCAAAACATCTGCAGTTACAACGTATATCCTCCGATTTAGCAATATTTTTTCAGGATGATTATGTATTGCATTCGCCATTTCCAGGCTGGGATGTCTTTTTTGTATATCTCATAAAATATAGTGATACGCGTATGGTTATTGCAATTGATGAATTTCCGTACCTTGTTCAGGAAGATACATCCCATCCTTCCCTTCTTTAGTACTACTGGGATACCATTCTTGGAAAAACTCACCTCTATCTGATATTATCAGCTTGAAAAGGGCCTGGTTTCCAAGTATCTTGCTACCCTTGCAGATTTACAGTTAATACGAAGAGAAATCCCCGTGTTGTCCGGGTCTATGAGTCGGAAGGGAGTATATCTCTCAACAATAATCTGTTTTTTTGTATCATCAGCCGTTCATATGCCCCCTACCATGAGGATGACACGATTACTATGATCTTGATGATATTGAACAGATGATCCGTTCGTGTCTGAACCATTCTTAAAAACCCCTTTTTTTTATTTTTTGAGGGCCTGAACAGCCGTTCCCACGATGATGGTCATAATCCCGGCTATCGTCAGCATAACTCCTGCATAGAGGGGAAAAGGCGCAAGGAATGATACACTATCAGAAATCCACCAAAGAAGAATTCCGACACACGTTGCGATAATTCCCTGAATTAGATACTGGTATTCCATTGGTATTCTCCTGCTCATAGTGGTCAGGATGATACAAAAATTTTTACCATGAGCCTTACGAGTATCAGATGAGTATCATGAGAAGTAATTGGGTTTTTCCATCGGTTCTGACACCGGTCCTGGTTCTCATCCTGCTGGTACCTCCTGTTTTTGGGGCATCTCCCTCATATGACCCGGTAACCGGACGGGACTATGACACCTTTGGGGGATTTTTTGATGCATATGGCCAGTATGTGGATCCCAATGGCGGGGTTATGGACAGATATGGTGAATATGTGCCGAATAGTTACTCTGACTCATGTGATACCTATTATGATTCACAAGGGCAGGTCTATGGAGGAAAAGCTCTAACCGGTAGTTTAAAGGAGGGAAACTGGCTTTTTGGGAATACGGACAAGTACCGGATTGAGTGGCCTGCGTATATTGAACTGACCCGAAATTCAGAATGTAATCTTGAGGGAAGATATTTCAATGCTGCAGGTGTTCCTTTCACGATTACCATCCGGGAAAAGAGGAGATTCCTTGGGACGACCGTTGATCAGATCGCCCTGAACCTGAAGGATATTGCAGATCCTGTCACTACAGAAAAATTGTTTAAAGAAACGGGAAATGAGAAAGAATTGGCCCGTATGATGCTTCAAAATAACTTTGTAGATGAAAACGGGTATATCCATCTTATCAAAGGGGAGATTTCAAATCCTGATGAGTCCTGGTGTAAATCATGGAATGTCGGTTTTACCGGGTATTCGTTCGATAACGGAAAACGGTTCCGGGCCTCATATTGGAGCTGTTTTGTCTGCAATGCATTTGATGGCTCGCGGGAAGAGGGTGAGTATCACTGCAATCTGCTCTATTCGGATCCGATGAGTGATGACAACACCGTCACCTTGTGGCCCTGGGCATCAATGGCAGAAGAGGATATTGACGGAGACTGGCTGGGCGATGGGCAGCAGGTCGATAACCCGGGACCGGTGAATACACATACACCGATGCATGGGGTAAATCCATTGGGATCAGCCAGTTTTGATATTCCGATAAACCTGAATTACTAATTTTTTACCCCGCGTATGAAATGGGGCATTGCCATGATTCTGTTGATTGAGATAAAACACCCCTTTTTTACTCCGCTTCCCTATCCGCAGAAATAAGACCACATCAAATATCAGTGTTTTGAAAAAATTCTCCATCCGTCACGAAAAGCCTCCTGTCTCCGTTCCGAAAGGAATGAAAATATTGAGCTGTGACCTCACCGAATCATTTTGATGATAATTCCGGAGAGGAATATGCAGACCGTTCCTATCATCAGTGAAATCATGAGGGGGTTTTCAAAAAAGGCATAAACCGGGATGGATTAGTACCCACTACCATCTCTTCACAGGTGCCATCAACCCCGGCACACGATTCATAGTACGGCTCTATCTGGTTTCTATCTCTCAGAGAATCTGGTCACACTTGTTATCATCATTCGTCTGGATACGTGAGGAGATCACTTCCAGCATGGAGGGTAATCAGAAGATTTATTGTTAGGTAAAAACTAACTAATTGTAAGTGAGTATGGATGAGCCTCGTGAGCATCTCCTTCGGATATTTGAACATCTGATCCGGCTGAAAACGGAATGCTCATGTGGGATTTATTCCGAATGCTGCCTTTCAGATATCACGATAAAACAGATCGCCTATCTGAAGATTATCGACGAACATCCGGATATAACCTTCTCACAACTTGCTGAAATTACGAAGAACTCAAAACCAACAATCACCGGAATGATTCACAAACTCAGCCGGATGGACTGCGTATACCGCGAACCATGCCCTCATGACGGGCGGATCTCGTACATCAGACTCACTGAGAAGGGAGCGATGGTTGCCCGTGCCGAGCAGCAGGCCCTAATGCAGGTCATTGATCGGCTCATCAGTGCACTGGACGAACAAGAGATTGCTCTCCTGATTGCAATTCTGAATAAGGTCAGGTAATTTTTTATCAGACCGATTAGTTAGGTAAAATAAAACTAAACAAACGAAACGAACTAAAAAAACCATGACAGACACAGATACACCCCCTCATGAAGAACACCAGGAGCTCCCCCTCCTTCCGCTCATGAACACCGTTATCTTCCCAAAGACACGGACAAAAATTCTGGTCGATGAAGAAACCGGCCACATGCTCATGAAAGACGCGAATAGTCCTGAAAGTACCCTGTTTATCGGGGCAACGGTTCACCCGGACACAGATGCGTCTGAGATATCCCAAGATACCATCTATCCAGTTGGAAACCTCCTTGAGATCTCGTATATTCACAAAACCGGGGAGGGGTATATGCTCGGTGTCGCTGCCCGTGACCGCATACGAATCACATCGGTCAGATCCGATGATGACCGCCTGTATGCCTGTTATACACCCGCACCGGACCTTCATGATATCGATGATGATGGCGTCAGGGAACTCCTCCATGAGATAAAACAGGTGGTATATGATATCGGATCTGCATTCCAGGGATCAGATCACATCCTTGGACCGGTCAGACAGATGGAGTCCATTGATCAGGTCATGGGCTTTATCATGCCGTTTTTACCGGTATCGATCGGGAGAAAGCAGGAGATCCTCGGGACTGACTCGCTTCGGACCAGGTATCTTATGTTCTTTGGAGCCCTTGCCGAGTGCAGAGAAGATATCAGTCTCCGCATAGAGATGACAAAAAAAATCTCTGAAAAGTCTGCCCGAAGTAACCGTCAGGCAATTCTTCGTGAACAGATCAGGGTAATGCAGGAAGAACTGGGTGAAATAGACGGGCAGGAGCAGGAAGATGCCAGATACCGTGAACGAATCATGCAGTCATCCATGCCTGATGATGTGAAAAAGAAGGCACTTGTGGAGGTGAAAAAACTCAAGTCCAGTGGAAGTCAGGGGCATGAAAGTCCGGTCATCAGGAATTATCTTGATCTCCTCCTGGATCTCCCGTGGGTGACGAATGATACAAAGAGCATTGATATCGGACAGACACGCCATATTTTAGATCAGAATCATTATGGCCTTTTGAAGGTGAAGGATCGAATAATCGAACACCTTGCTGTTCTTAAGCTGAAACATGAGAAGCAGGGTTCTATTCTTCTTCTTGCAGGGCCACCCGGAACCGGTAAGACCAGTATTGGAAAGAGCATAGCCGATGCTCTTGGCAGAAAATATGTCAGGATAAGCCTTGGAGGGGTAAAAGATGAGGCAGAGATTCGAGGACACCGGCGAACCTATGTCGGTGCCCTTCCAGGCCGGATAATTCAGGGAATCAGAAGAGCGGGAACAAAAAACCCGGTCTTTGTCCTTGATGAGATAGACAAGCTTGCATTTTCATACTCCGGTGACCCGGCAAGTGCTCTCCTTGAGGTGTTGGATCCTGAACAGAACAGCACGTTCTCCGACCATTATCTGGAAGTCCCCTATGATCTGTCAGATGTGTTCTTTATCGCAACGGCAAACTCCCTATCAAGTATCCCCGCCCCGCTTCTTGACCGGATGGAGCTGATAGAGATCCCAGGGTACACAAAACAGGAGATGTTCTTCATCGGAAAGGAGCACCTTATTCCAAAGTCGCTCGATGAACACGGGCTTGCCGGGCAGATCCTGACGATAGACGATGCTGCACTCCGACTCATTATCGATAAGTATACCCATGAAGCGGGAGTTCGTGGCCTGAAAAAGCAGATTGACCGGATATCAAGGTATGTATCAGAAAAGATTGTCTCTGAAACATGGACTGTCCCCGTGGTGATCACCTCAGAGCAGATACCCGTCATATTGGGAAAGGAGGTCGTCAGACATGAGGTTGCAAAGAAAGCCCTGGCTGCGGGTGTTGCAACCGGTCTTGCCTGGACACCGGCCGGTGGCGATATTCTCTTTATTGAAGCGACCTTCATGCCAGGTACTGGAAAACTCACCCTTACCGGCCAGCTGGGGGATGTGATGAAGGAGTCGGCCAATATCTCGATGAGTCTTATTCGGTCCAGATTTGCCCAAAGTGCCTTTCACGTTGATTTCATGGCAAGCGATGTCCATATTCATATCCCGTCCGGTGCAACTCCAAAAGACGGTCCTTCGGCAGGAATTACTCTCTTTACCGCTCTCGTATCTCTCTTTACCGGAAAACCTGTGGATCCCGGACTTGCTATGACCGGTGAAGTGACACTCTGCGGATCGGTCCTGCCGGTGGGCGGCATTCGGGAGAAAATACTTGCGGCTCATCGTGCAGGGATAACGAGAATTATTCTGCCAGAGGAGAATGAGCGTGATCTTGCAGACATACCTGATGATGTCCGAAATGAGCTGACCTTTATCCTGGTCAGGACGGTTGATGAGGCCCTTAAAGAAGCACTGGGTATAACGTTGACAAAACCCGTGTTTCAGATGCCGTGTGATCAGTCCGCTGCCCCTGTTGTATAAATAAAATCCACATTTTTTTAGATCTCTGAACACACATCGGAAATCTGATATGATAAGAGTTTTTGGTTGGTTTGAAGATCTCAATGCATTTTTTGTAAATCATCAATGGAAAAGGAATTGTATGAACAGATAACCATGTGTATGGTACCGGAGATGAGACGAGAATGATGAATTATCTCAATTCCTTTCCAAAAATCTTTATAGTTCTGTTCCTGGCTGTATCTATCGTTGTCATGCCGGTTCGTGCAACCATTTTTGCTGAAGATGGATCAGAGCTCACTATCGGTGATCTCTATGATATGGTGAACACAACACACCCTGCCAATAATACAACACCCGTGACCTTCTTTTTTGACCCTGAGTGCGGACCTTGTATTCCGGTTCATGAATACCTGGAGACCTACCTGACAGACCATCCTGATGTATCGGTCATGATGGTAAACCTGTCATCAGGACCTGAATCAGAGGCGATGATGCGTGATCTCTTCATTCAGCACAACCGTACCATCATGAATACACCAGTTATCTTCTTTGGACCGATGGGGCTTGAAGGGACCGATGAGATCATCAATCATTTTGAGCTTGTATACCACTGGTATACGGACGAATCATGTAATTGTCAGCCGATAAAGACCAGTTCTCTTGTTCCGACCTGATCCTATGACACCTGCCATTCAGGTAACCGACCTGACAAAAACATTCGGCGACCTTATTGCTGTGAACCATATCTCCTTTGAGATAGAGCAGGGAGAGATATTCGGCCTTCTTGGTCCAAACGGAGCAGGAAAGACAACAACACTCTCGATGCTTGCCACCATGCAGAGACCCACGTCCGGGTCTGGGACCATTCAGGGAAAGGATATTGAAAAGGACGAGGATGGTGTCAGGAAAGCCATCGGAATTGTATTTCAGGATCAAAGCCTGGATGAGGAACTCACCGCCAGGGAGAACATGGATTTTCATGGCAGGCTCTATCGTATTCCTCCTGATCTCAGGAGACAACGAATTGATGACCTGCTCCGTCTGGTCGAACTGCATGACCGGAAGGATGACCTGGTAAAGACATTCTCAGGAGGTATGCGAAGAAGACTTGAGATAGCCCGGGGACTTCTTCACCATCCGTCCGTTCTCTTCCTTGATGAACCCACTCTGGGTCTTGATCCCCAGACGCGGAACCATCTGTGGCATTACATCGCAACATTAAGCAGGGAAAAGAATATCACAATAATTCTGACCACGCACTATATGGAAGAGGCGGATCGGCTTTGTGACCGGATTGCGATCATTGATCAAGGATCAATTATTGCTCTTGACACACCGCAAAACCTGAAAGACAGTATCGGCGGGGATATTGTCACCGTCAGGACATCGGATATCAATGCTGCAGTACAGATCCTGACCGGATCATGGATTGAACAGGTTGAGCTGCATCATGATGAGGTCCGGATACATCTTCACAATGCCGAGCAGCGTATCAGTGATATCATTACGCTTCTGAATCAGCATCAGATTCAGATTCATTCAGTTTCAATGCATAAACCAACCCTTGAAGATGTGTTTCTTGCCTTTACCGGCAAAAGGATACGTGAACAGGAGGGCGATAAAAAAGAGATGATGCGACGGCAGTTCAAAATGAGGAGGCATTAATATGGATATTATCTATACTATCTGGCTTCGGAGCATGAAACGGTATATCCGGTCCAAAAGCCGTATCATCGGGAGTATCAGCATGCCCATGTTCTTTCTCCTCTTTCTTGGGTTTGGCCTGAATTCGGTTGTGAATATTCCGGGATTTGGGGAGAATTACATCCAGTTTCTCATGCCCGGTATGGTTGCAATGAGTGTCCTCTTTACATCAGTCTTCTCCGGGATTCAGATCATCTGGGATAAACAGTTCGGTTTTCTCAAAGAGACGCTCGTAGCCCCGGTAACTCGGATGGAGATCATGCTTGGACAGACGTTTGGGGGTGCAACAACGGCGGTTATTCAGGGCATTCTGATCATGGTCATCTCACTTGCTTTGGGACTGAAAGTCCAGAGTATGTTCGGGTTTCTCATCGCACTTGGGTTTATGGTGATAATCGGGATCTCCTTTACCGCCTTTGGTATTGCGATTGCATCACGAATGGAGGATATGACCGGTTTTCAGCTGATCATGAACTTTGTTATCTTTCCAATATTCGGTCTTTCAGGGGCGCTATTTCCGATTCGATCCCTTCCGGACTGGCTTTCACCGATAACCAGGATCGATCCGCTGACCTACGGGGTCGAAGGGATCCGGTATGGTCTGACCGGGGCTAGTCAGATTAATCCCGTCCTCTGTTTCCTTGTTATCGGGGGATTTGCCTGTGGTATGACGGTCATCGGTGCATTTTTGTTTCGAAAGATATCGATATGATCTCACGCCTTTTCTCCATGAAAACAGGTAATCATTCAATCGCCCCGGTATTCATGGTGCTTTCACCGCATGAAGATCATACCCGGGCATACAATTTACCAAAAAACGTAAACCTCCGTGTAAAAAAAGGAACTGTCCCGGAGAACATTTTTTGCACGGGTGCATGTTCTCCTGGCCATGCCTCCCCGTTTTCAGGACCACTGGGCGGGCATAGTACCCGAACGGATGGGTAGAGGAGGACGCAAACCCGCCGATTTTTCAGGATTTACCGGTTCTTTCCGTACTGAAGTCCAGTTCCATCCCGTGGGGGGGTCTGGTTGTTCGGGCAGTTTTCATACACGCAGGTTCCATTCCCGCCATGTTGTCCGTTCTGTCCGCCATACTGGTTTCCAGTCCCGTCCTGTGGTGCCGGGCCGGTCTTTGCCATCTTTCCATATCCACCCTGACCTGCTGCTGTTGCCGGCAGAATAACGGCGAGGGCAATCAGACCAAGGATGAGTACAATTGTTATTCCTTTCATCATATGCTGCACCTCCTTTTCGTGCATATACTCTGATTCGACGTTGAACTATATACGGACCTATAATGGGGAAAGCTCCTCCCCTGAGCCAAAAGGTTCCAGGGGGGTAGGGAGAAGAGATCCTGATACCCGGAATTTGGGTGAAGAGGAGTATTTCAGAACGTACTGCCCCCTGCCGGCTGTTGACCTGATACCTTCCATGAGCAGGATCCTTTCTGAAATGATTCGTTCGGATATCCAGCCTGCAGACACCCCTCTTCATCATGATCCTGAAAAAACTGAGGAGCAATAACCTGAATCGCTTCGTTATCAATTGAGAGATGAGCAGGAGTCTGTGTCGTCTTTTCACCTCCCATAATGACATATTTCCGTGGAATGGTCTCTATGGTTGCCTCTTTTACTTTATATATTCGTGACTGTGGAAACGTAAGATGCCGACCAAGGAAGAACCCTATCCAGAACTTCAGACCCTGCCACCTGCTCTCTGAGTCCATCGCAAAAATAATAAGCGTATCATTATCGATATGTGCGTCGGGAGTGATTTTTCGTGCCCCATAAAAACTGCCATTTGCTATTATCAGCTGCCTTGTGTGGATCGTCTCCTCTCTCCCATCTGTCGTAATGATACACCGGAATAATTCCTGCGAGATAAGGTACTGTGTTTCGCAGAGAAGATATGAGATCATGCCAAGATACCGTTTCAGTTTTCGGGGAGTTGCTGAAACAACATTATGGGAAAAGCCGATTGTTGCAATATTGATAAAATATTGGGAATTAATCATCCCCAGATCAATATCAACCACCTTTCCGGTTGCTATCACCTCAATTGCCCGATGTACAGACATCGGAATACCCATAGAGCGGGCAAAATTATTCGCTGTACCAAGCGGGAGAATACCCAGAACAGTATCCTGATGAACAAAGAGGTCGATAATGGTGTTGAATGTTCCATCTCCTCCTCCGATGATAATCAACGGGTGTTTTTGAGATATGACCTCAGAAACCACCGATCTGATGCGTTCCGGTTTTCGAACCGGATATGCCGCAATGACTTCTATTCCATGAAGCTGGAGGAGGTCGAGCGCTTTGAAAAAAAGTCTCTCCCCGTTTCGTGAGTGTGTATTTACAATAAGCACTGCCTGCGGGTTTTTTCGGATTATTTGCTCTAATTCATGCTTATTCTTCATCGTATCATGAAAAACTGTATAAAAAATGAAAGTGGGCTCCTGTCAGTGGCGTTATCTCATGGCCGACTGGATACGATCTGCCAGAAAATCAATGGCAAGTCTTGAAATTGCGGATCCATTCTGAAAATCCCTCACGTGAACTCAGAAAAACTGTCATGCTGGTTCATGAGGGATGTACATCCCACAATACAAGGAGAAACGGTACCACAACCGATGGTAACGCATCCATACATCAATTGCTTCATGGGAGCCCGTATTGTAAATTTTAAACGGATTTGATTCATGGGTACATACTTTTACAATTGTGAATTGCGAGATAAAATACCTATGCATGTGACGTGATACACACCCACCAGCCTATCCTGTTTACCGGGCGAGATCACACAGCGGCGGTTTTTTGATATGCTCGCCGGTATTTGGCTCCACGTGAATGGTAACGTTAGCCCGGGGATATTCGATTTTTAAATCTTTTTCCAGATGGTCGGTGATATCATGGGACTGTTCAACTGAAATATCCTTATCAACAACCAGGTGCAGGTCAATGAAGATCTCTGGTCCGGCCCGTCTTGTTCGCAGGCCATGAAAGTTCACATACACCGACTGGTGTTCACATATGATACTGGTTATCCGCGATACCTCCTCATCTGTCAACCGGTAATCGATCAGGTCTTTGTATGATTTTTTTGTTAGGTCATATGCAGCCTTCAGGATTACAAAAGCCACACCGATTGCAATAAGGGAATCAAGTATTGCAATTTTGGTAGCCCATATCAGAATCAGTCCGGTCATCACACCAAGAGAGGTATACACATCCGTCCGAAGGTGCCAGGCATCACTCTCCAGGGCAATAGATTCTGTTTTCTTTGCAATTTTCATCAGACGGGCAGAAACCAGGGCATTTACACCTACTGAGATACCCATTACCATAATACCGGCAATCATGAGGGTCTGATTCATTGGTTCTGAT